>JAKPPK010000026.1 GCA_029547385.1 Candidatus Latescibacterota bacterium | reverse complement strand
TTTGTGGACCTCCAGCGAATCGGGTGGACGGGGGGGTCTGCGGGCGGCTTCCAGTGCCTCATGGCGATGGAATCGCTGTGGCCGGTGGCGTGCGCAAACGCCGACGTTCCAGTTGTTGACCTCTATTACAACATCAGGTATCTCGGCACGATGGAGCGGTACAACCGCGGCATAACGGACCCCGCCGCGCTTGTGATACCGGTCATTCACGCGGTTCAGTCCATCGTCGAAAAAACGGAAGGATATCTGAGGGACGACGTGGAGGCGTACTGGCGGCATTCCGTACCGGTCGGTGCGGCACTCATCAGGTCCCCGCTGATCATCCACAGTGCGACCGGTGACCTCCTTTGTCCGGTTGCGCAGGTCGGCGACGACTTCTACCGCCCGCCGAAGCGGAGCGACTTCCCGCCGGGCTGGAACATGGAATATCGCAAGTATGCGAATCCACTCGCGCTGGACACGCCGCTGATCGAATGGTTTTCGCCGGAACACGTGGAACAGGTTACCGTGGCAATCCCGGAATCCGCCCCACGTGTGGACCGCATCCCCGTCCCACCCAACCGGCCGGCGCCTCCGCCCCCCCCACCACCGTACACACTCGTAAAGCCATTCAGCCGAACCAACCTGGTTACCGTGTTGATCCAGGATGAAGGCAACCCGACTCCCCTGTGCGCGCATTCGAAGTACGCCGTCTGGATGGACCCGCTGCCCTGTTTCCAGTATCACTTTGCGCGGGGATACGTTCCTGCGGAGCATCTCACTCCCGAAGTGCTGACAAGGGTTCTGGGTCGTTTCTCAAAGGCCGTACCCCAAAATGCGACACTTCCGCCCATTCGCCGTTTGCACGAGCATTTCGACCGCTGGGAGGCTCTTCTCGCGCTGGAAACGTTCGTGGGAACCCCGCCTCGCGAGGAAAATATCAGCACTCTCCGCAGGCTGTATTCGGAGCTTCCGCCGGTTGCGAGGGCTCTGGACGTGCAACAGGACGGCATTGTCGCTCAGTTTGCCGAAAACCCGGTTGCAGGCCTCGTTTTCCACCAGGCGGTTGAGTTGCGAAAAACTGGCGAAACCTCCGAAGCAGAAGCGAAAGAATCCCGCCTCAAAACGGAGTTCGGTTCTTCCGCCTTCGCAAAACTCCGGACGGAGTAAGGGTTTCTCCGG
>JAKPPK010000012.1 GCA_029547385.1 Candidatus Latescibacterota bacterium | reverse complement strand
GTTGAGGCCCGAGAGAGCATACCACGTACGAGGCAGCAACGCGTACTACTTCACTGATTTCGCGATCCTCGGCCGCAAGGGGAGCGTGCATGTGGACGTCGCGCGAGGGGAGAATCAGAATGGGTTCCTTCCCAAAAGGGCGGGGAGGCACGCCGAAACACCCGATGGCTGGACCGCGTTGCGCCTGTCCCGTTTCGATATCACGAAACGGCGGGAGGACGCAATTGAACGGATCAGGAATGCCGTGGCAGCAGGAGCAGGAAGCGTGATGGTTCGCTGACAAGAGGAATACGCCGCGCAACGCTCCCGGACACCTATTTGCCGACGCAGAACTCCGAGAAGATGCGGCGGATGATGTCTTCGGGTGTTGTCTCCCCCGTGATACTACCCAGGGCATCCAGGGCCAGGCGAATGTCCGCTGCGACCAGTTCGGAGCGCGTTTGACCGGTGGCCTCGTCAAGGGCGCGTTCCAGATGGCTCCCGGCTGCGGAAAGAGCGTCCGCATGTCGCGCACGGATGATGACTCCCCCTGTTTTCGGCTCCGGGGCATCCGCGCACAGAGCATCGCGAATCCCACGGCAAAGGGTATCCAGCCCTTCACCGGACAGTGCGCTGACACGGAAGACCGGTGTGCTTCCCGCGGAAGCACTGAGCACGGACAACACCTCGTTGCGCGCTTTGTCCATCTTGTTTATGACGATGATGGCGTTTCTGCCCGAAACGGGCGTGAGGTCCCACGGTATTTCGCCTGACCCGTCGCATACCAGCAGCACGACGTCGGCAGCGGAAGCGGCCCTTCCGGCCCTCTTCGTGCCTTCCCTTTCGACGGCGTCCCCGGTTTCCCTCAACCCCGCGGTATCTACAAATCGGACCCGAACACCATCGAGATCGGCTTCGCCTTCGACCAGATCGCGTGTGGTACCCGGGATATGTGACACGATAGCTCGGTCCTCCCCGAGTATCGCATTCAAGAGGCTGGATTTTCCCACATTGGGCGGGCCAATGATGGCGACGCTCGCGCCTTCTGCAATGAGTCTGCCCCGGGCATAGGTGCCAACGAGAGCGCTGATTTCCGAAAGGATTTCCCGGAGTGCGGCGCTTTCAGCGCGTGGATCGCCTACGCCCAGGTCCTCTTCGTCAAATTCAAGTCCCGTTTCGATTCTCGCGAGCGAAGCGGTCAAACGGTCGCGCAGGGCATTGATCCGGGCGGAAAGACCGCCGTTGAGTTCGTAATACGCCGCAGACAACGCGTCTTTGGTGCGCGCCTTCACGAGGTCCAAAACGGCTTCTGCCTGCGCAAGGTCGAGGCGCCCGTTGAGGAACGCGCGTTCCGTGAACTCTCCTCTCTCCGCGCGGCGAGCGCCGAGGCTGACACACGCCCGAATCACTTCGTCCGCGAGTCGGATTCCTCCGTGGCAGTTGATTTCGACCACGTCTTCCCGCGTATAGCTCCGAGGTGCGCGCATTACGGAAACGAGGACCTCATCGAACACGCCGCTGCCCGGTGATGCAGCGGAGTCGTTCAGTGCAAGCCTGCCATAGAGGAGAGTATGGGTAGGGGCATCTGCAAGGCGCCGCGGGGCACGAAAAAGGGAGTCAGCTATCGAAATCGCACGAGTGCCGCTCAACCTGACGATGGCGATGCCGCCTTCGCCGGAAGGGGTTGCGAGAGCAACAATCGTGTCGGTCATGGCAAACGGTCTGTCATGGAATGTGGTTTCCGGCGGTGCGCCGAGCGCCGGAACCACGTTCGAGCTAGTGTTTGCGGGGTCTGACCACGTTTTTCACCGGAACCGGCGCCGTTTTCGGAGTGATTTCGCCTCCGTTCTGTTTCTTCATCAGCCAGTATTGGTGCGCCGACGAGAAGATGTTGAACAGGAACCAGTACAACACAAGTCCCGAGGCGAGATTATTAAACACAAACAGCATGATGACGGGCATCATGTACACCAGCGCCTGCTGCTTGGGATCCGTGACGGTCAGCTTCTGCTGGAAGAACATCGAAATGGCCATCAGAATTGGCAGTATTGTCACATGACTGCCGTAAAGCGGGATATGGAATGGCAAGGTATACACAGAATCCGGGATGGAAAGGTCGGTAACCCACCAGATGAACGGGGCCTGCCTGAATTCAATGTTGTTGCCTATCACCGCATAGATTGCGAAGATGATGGGCATCTGGAGGAGCATTGGCAGGCATCCGCCCAGCGGGTTGAACCCGTGCTCCTTGTACAGCTTGATCATTTCCTGGTTCAACCGCTGCTGATCGTTCTTGTATTTTTCGCGGATTTCGTCCATCAGCGGCTTCAGCTTCTGCATTTTGCTCGTGCTCTCGTAGCTCTTTTTCGTCAACGGATGCAGAAGAATCTTGATCAGAACAGAGAAAACGACGATTACCCACCCGTAATTGGGTATGAACCTGTAAGCGGAAAGGAAGAACCAGAGGATGAGTTTGGAAATCGGGCGGAGAACGCTCCAGCCGAGGTCAGCAGCGCGTTCCAGATTGTGCCCCTCGGCGGTGAGTATGTCAACATCGAGCGGCCCCAGGTACAGGAATCCGGTTACCGTGCTTTTTGTCAAATCGAAGGGTGCGATGCGCCAGGAGTAGCGCAGGCTCGTGTCCTTGACGCCACTTCCGAAAAGCCTTGTGTCCCACCTGTCCGTACTTGTCGGCGCAAAAGCCGCGAGGAAATACTTGTTTCGAACACCCACCCAATCGGTTTGCCCCGTAAACGACGAGGTTTCCGTCTTGTCGAGCGTGTGGAGTTTTTCCAGGGATCCGCCGACGTAGGCGTTCACGAACATGCTCCCTGCCTCTCGTCGGAAATCACCCTCCGTCGAAGGCATGGCACCTTCCCAGGATAGAACCATCCGTTCCGCGGTCAAGGAATCCGCGGAGCCCGCCGCAAATGCAACTCGGTACCTATCCCCATAAAAAACATAGCGTTTAAAAACACGCCGCCCGTTCGGAAGCGTGCAGGTGAACCCAACGGCAAGGCTGTCCTTGCCAGTCAGATGCGCCATCTGGAACACCGTATCGGGAACGAAAACCTTCTCCCGCAGGTCGATTTCCTTCCCTTCGGAACCCACTGACAACGAAATACCGTGTCCGCCCGGAGCCACCAACTGCACAGGCGCACCGTACGGGGTGTGGTAATCCTTCAATGACCACTTCCGCAGCACGGCTCCTTCGTTGGAAAGAACGGCCTCGTATTTGTCAGTGATAATGGTGAAGGTCCGGACGGGCACGGAATCTGCGTGAGCGATGGCGCGCACCCGGGTTGTATCGGAGGCAGCAACCACTGGACGTGGTGCAGACCGGACAATCGAGTCCGGAATCGAACTCGGACCCCGAGACGAATCCGCAGGCAGTGCTGCAGGAACGACGGGCTGTGTCTCCGGCGAGGTCCATTTGATCCACTTCGGCCAAAGAATCCAGATAAGGATGATAAGCACCAATGCTATAACAGTATTACGTTCCACGATCAGCAATTCCTCTCACGGTACGGGGTCGTACCCGCCCGGGTGGTACGGGTGACAACGCAAAATTCGTTTGAGTGTGAGCCACCCGCCACGGAAGAATCCGTGACGGGAGAGGGCTTCGATACCGTATGACGAGCACGTTGGAAAGAACCTGCAGGAAGCTCCCAGAAGGGGGGAAAACAGGGACTGGTAGATCCTAATCACTCCGATCGCCGCCCATACGAGCATCCGATTCGGCAAGAAGACCCTCCAGCTCATTCAGCAAGTTCCAGTAATCTGCGGCGCGGGCTCTGGTTCGTGCAACAACGATGATGCCGGCCGGATTCGCCACACACGCACGCAGGGCTTCGCGAATCCTGCGGCGTACTCGATTCCGTTCGTGAGCCTTTCCGACGGTCCTGCCGACGATCACCACCGGCGATTCCCGTTGCGAAGACTTGTCTACCCATGCGACCAGAAAAGAACCGCGCCGTGCGGGAATCTCCTCCCGCACGGTGCGGATCCAACGCGTCGTTTCCGTCTCGCGGCGCACGCAGGGCTTCCCGCCGCCCGTTACCGGGTGATGGTGCAGATTGCCTGGGGCCGTTTCACCCGCAGCGCCAGCGTTTCCAGTACGCGGAAGCGATGGTCCATGTCGACCTGGTCTACATACCCCACCGAAAGATCAACACCAACCGCAAGATCGGCATTCTGCGGACCGGTGGCGATTACCACGGCTTCCGACGATTTGAGGACGGGTGTCTGGAACACGCCGGCGGGCATGAGCTCACGGACGAACGCAAGTTCCAATGCTCCCGTGTTCCCAAACGGCTTCTGCATAAGCGCATAGCCTGCCGGGCTTACGACAAGCGCTGGTTTCTCAGTGATGCCATTCTCCTGAAGCTTCTGGACCGCAGCGAGGATGTCGTTAAACGCGCCTTCGGTGGCCCAGTCACTCATCTTCGTTCCAAGGCAGCCCTCTGCGTTCAGAATCCCGTCGGATTCCGCATCACCTCTAAAGATGAGCGTGTCTTCGGCCAGTGCGCAGGCCGAAGCCGCGGCAGCCGCGGGGCTCAGTTCCAGCGGAAGAACACCGCTGCGCCCGGTTTCGATGTCCTGCCACCCGAGGATGAATTCCCTCGCTATCATTCGAGGCACTACAAACACTCGTCCTGATCTCCGGATCCCTTCCTCGGAGGCGAGGTCGAATGTGTCTACCGGAACCGTCTGCACGCCGGCCCCGAGAGGGCCGAACAGAGGCAGGACCCGACGACCGACGAGCAATCGGCTTGCCACGCTGGTGACGAGTTCGTCTACTTTGGCCCATTCCTGCTCTGTGAGCGGAGCGTTCTCACGCAAAAGGTAGTCCGCCATTTTCCTTCCCCTTGTTTCGAGTTCTGTTCACGTATGAAAAGACTTACTCGCGCAAAATCACGACTGCGGTTTGCCAAACAACGATCCGACGGAGGTTTTTGGCTTCACGTTCGAAGCCTCCGGTGGTGTGGCCGCCTGGGCTTCCGGCGCTCTGTTGAGGTCTCCAAGCCGGTTTTCAAAGTCGTCAGTGTGGTGCTCTTCCTGGAACTTGATGTGCGCCCACACCCTCTGAAGGTCAGGATCTTCGTACCCGTCAATGTGCCGTTGATACCGTTCCTCGGCGCCCTTTTCAAGCTGAATGTTGTACTGGAATATCTCCGAAAGCTCCGTCGAGTACTGAACGGGTGCCGGCTGCAACACCGGCTCTCCGCCGGAGTCGATTTTGTGTTCCGCCATCCAGCCCATGTGCTTCATCTCATCGATAGCGCGGTCTTCAATTGCGTTTCCCAGTTTGCCGTCCGCCACCACGAAGGACTGGTGCAGGTACCGCAGAATCGCCGCGTACTCGCCGGCAATATCCTCTTCGAGAAATCGGAAGAGGGTCTCCTGCTGCGGAGACTGAGGCTCGTGGAACTCCACGGGCGGCATCCCTTCGACTTTGGGCACCATGCGCTGGAATTTCTGACCGTGGTACATCTCCTCTTCGATGATCCTGTCATACAGTTTTTTGATCCGCGGGTCCGGGATCAGATCCCGGTGCTGCGTGTAAACTCTGACTGCCTCATCTTCGGAGGCAATATTGGCGAGAACAATGGCCGTGGGATCGGTGAGGCGCTGGAAGGCGGGTCCCTCCATATTCGGTTTTCCCCCGAGTTCGGCAATGGCCAGGCCGAAGTACTTGAAATGGCGCATCTCGTCCCTTGCGACGCTCTCGATCGAGGGTCCGACCTCCCCGCCGATAACCCATGCTGCAAACAAGTATTGAAGTATCGCCTGATGCTCCATGCTCATGTCGTGGGCAAGCAACTCCACTACTTCATTATCTGTCATGACAGTGCCCCTTTCGCTGTCGTTCCCGGCTATTAACGATCTTCAACCCAATTTGACCGGGATCCGCGGTGCCTCAAGGAAGGTTTCCCATGAATACCGGGAAACTCGCTCCAGTCGACTGGTCTTCCCCTCCGCAAATCCCGAACTGTACGGCCGCGCTCCGTGCCAGGGAGTACGCGTACGCCTTGCGCGACGGAAAAAAGACCCCTCTCTTGACCATGATCCCTTGCGGTGTTATCGAGGCTCTCGCCCAGTGCACCGGCCCACGTTCGCCTGTTTGAGCGATCACGATCCAGGTCCCCGCAGCCGTGGAAATCGTAAGCGGATCGAAATTCGTCGCGGCCATGATGTCTGCGGGTGTGAACACGCGAATCCGCGCTCGCGGCGGCAGTCCTCCCATATCGGAAAGAAGGCTTGCCAGAACTGGATCGAGTACCCCGTCGTTCATCGCAGAAACGCGACCTGCTTCGCAGTCTGCGGGGATGCTCGCACGGGCTTCAATCGGGCTTTGCACCTCTGCGTACGATCCGGAGGACGCAAAGAGAAATACGGCGGCAAGGAGGAT
>JAKPPK010000008.1 GCA_029547385.1 Candidatus Latescibacterota bacterium | reverse complement strand
CCGCCCTCTCCGCCATATTTCCTGCGCGTGCCTCTCCACCCAGATATCGGTGGAGAGGCATTGACGTCTGAGGGTTCGACTGATGCGCCTGGTGATAACGCGTGTTCACGTGTGGCCGGCGGCCAAAGTGGGCGCAGTGCTGGGGTGCCTGTCAGGACTGATTTTCGGCGTAACATTTGTTTTGATCGGATCAGCGCTCTCCCCGCTGGGGCAGATCCTCGACCAGCCTGTGAACGGGATTGGCGTTTCCGGCGTGGTACTGATCACCCTTGCGAACGGGAGCCTTTGGTGCTCGACGTTTGCTGCGGGTGCAGCGCTTTACAACCTGGCAGCGCGGTTGGGCGCGAATGTGGCCTTCACTGCAAAGAGTCCGGCAGAGGAAGCTCCGTCAGGTCAGGAATCCTCCACGGAACGCAACGATCCCTCCGGGTTGGACAACTGCTCGTTTGCCACCAGGACATTCAAAGGTGGGTCCGGCGAGCATACGTCGTGAAATGAAAGCGTGAAAATGGGACAATCATCGGTACGCGTTCGCTTTGCTCCCAGTCCGACCGGGTATCTGCACATCGGCGGGGCCCGCACGGCCCTTTTCAACTGGCTTTTTGCGAGACACGAAAAGGGAACATTCATCCTCCGAATCGAGGACACGGACCAGACGCGAGTGGTTGAGGGCGCAATTGAAGCCATTTTCGCCGGCCTTCGCTGGCTGGGATTGGAGTGGGACGAGGGGCCGGATGTCGGAGGGCCAGTTGGGCCGTACATTCAGTCGTGCAGGCTTGATATATACCGGCAACACGTCGACAACCTTATCGCGAGCGGGCATGCGTATCGTTGTTTTTGTTCAGAAGAGCGTCTCGCGGAATTACGTGAGGCCCAGCGACTCGCAAAAAAGTCGCCCGGTTATGACAGAAGGTGCCGCAACCTTTCGGCAGAAGAGATCCGAACTGCCCTCGATTCACACACACCCTTCGTGGTGCGGATGAAAATCCCGTTGACCGGCGAGACACGTTTTGAAGACAGGATCCGCGGCACAGTACAGTACGACAACAAGGTGCTGGACGATTTCGTCCTGTTCAAGAGTGATGGGTACCCGACATACCACCTCGCGAACGTAGTGGACGATCATCTCATGGGTATTACTCACGTAATTCGAGGCGAAGAGTGGATCCCCAGTACGCCCAAACACGTGCTCCTTTACGACGCGTTCCGGTGGGCTGACTCGCTACCGGAATTCGTTCACGTACCCTCCATTCTGTCCCCTGACGGGGGGAAGCTTTCGAAACGGAAGGGCGCTGCAGCGGTAACGGATTTCGCGGAGATGGGTTACCTGCCTGAAGCCGTCCGGAACTTCATCGCGTTGCTGGGGTGGTCGCCGGGCGGAGACCGCGAAAAAATGACCCTTGATGAGATGATCGAGGCGTTTGCGCTGGATCGCGTGAACCCCAAAGGCGCAATCTTCGACGAATCGAAGCTTGAGTGGTTGAACGGCGAGTATATGAAAGACATGGCGGCCGTGGACCTGCTTCCACGCGTTGCGCCTTTGTGGATAGAGAAAGGTCTGATCGCAGAAAACGACGTTGAAAACGACCGCGAGTACCTCTGCCATGTGATCGAACTCTTCAAAGGCCGGACGCGCCGCACCCACGATTTTGTGGATCTCGCCGGTTTCTGCCTTCGTGCCCCCACGTCGTACGATGAGAAGGCGCGGGCGAAACACTGGAGTGATCCTGCAGCAGCCGATCGTCTGGCTGCTGCCGCGGACGCATTCGCGAACCTGGAACCCTTCGACGCTCGGACTACCGAAGAAGTCGTTCGGCTTCTGAGCGAAAAGGAGGGTGTGAGCGCATCCAGATACATCCACCCGATACGGCTCGCCGTAAGCGGCATGTCGTTCGGCCCGGGCCTTTTTGAGATGCTCGAAGTGCTCGGAAAAGGACGCGTGGTCGAAAGGTTGCGAACGGCTGTGCACGTTATCCGTTCCGACCGGGTGGGAACTGACTGATTCGCTGGGCGTTATTCCTATTGGAAACAGGTGTTGCCAATTCGGGCTCGATACAAGCCCGATCGGAACTCACAAAGAACTGAAAGGGGGCGAAAAGGCTTCGACGGGAGTAGTGGGGCTCTGGTCGCGCGCCGAGGTGCACTGCCTCGCTAAACAGGTGCAAAACTACGATAACTGACAACTACAGTTACGCAATGGCTGCCTAAGAGGTAGCCCGTCCCCCTGCATACTGCTCGCGCAGTGCAGGAAGGGGCGCCGAACGCGCGAGCTGGTTGGTGGGGTGGCCCGTTCCCGCCAACGAGATTCAGGGCTGGCCTGCCGATATGCTGAGTCTGTCCGGGAATTGGCGGGCGAGAAGTGATGACAGACTACGCGCGTAGTGATTGGGGTTTGGCTGCTTTCGGACGTGGGTTCGACTCCCACCGCCTCCACCATTTCCCCTTTGCAACTGCCCTGGCTGCGTTTGACCGCAGGCGGGGCAGTTGCGCTTTTCCTCCCCCGTCACGTTGCGATTCCTTTCCGGTTGGACCTACATTGACACATCGTGTAGGCAAACAGCAGGATGTGCCATCGGGCAAAACAGTACAGGAGATCACAGATGACGGCAAAAATCGCCTCGATTTGGGAAATGCAT
>JAKPPK010000551.1 GCA_029547385.1 Candidatus Latescibacterota bacterium | reverse complement strand
AACCCGACGCTTCACCCTCACGCGACCGAAGGGAGCGTGTAGCGGTGCAAGCGGTTGTTCGATCTTTTCTGGCATGGATTGCAAAATTCATCGGCAACAATCGCGGCAATGATCGTCGCCAACTGTACCCGCAACTGTGGGACTGCTGGCCGAAGTGGACTAGCCGCAAGAATCCTCTCGTTTTCGCAATTCGCGTTAGAATTTGCGGATGGCTGACGGGACACGAAATCAGCAAAACCGAGTGGGGCTATGGAGGAGGGAAATACGCCGACATGAATTGCCGCTGGTGCGACAAGACAATCCGCGTTCCGGTTGCGGACACGTTTAAGCCGGAAAGCCTGCCAGATTTAGGAGACACCGATGCAGTTTGACGCAGACCATCTATTTGCGCTTGCTGGTTATGCCGAATCCGACTCCGATATAATGGCAAACCACATCCGCAACGGCGTTCCGGAAATAGCAGAGCGAGAATATTCCGACACGATTGAAGTTCTGCGGATGTTCAACGGCGATGCGGAGTGGGAATGGCTCGTTGAAAAGTTGCGCTTAAACGTGCGGAAGCTGTTTCGCGCCGTGCGCGTTTATCGTTCTGAGCTGTCGAGACTAGCGGCAGATCCAGCCCCATCGGCTGGTGGTTCAGCGGCGCGGGTTCCGCCGTCTAGTTGCGAACCCGCTATTTGTAGATCGAACGCCACAGGTCAGGGGCGGCGTCAGCCGTACCCTGCACCTGATTGTTCGCAAGGAGGTTGTCAGTGATCGCAATTGTCAACGTGGGGCCGCACGACGACCCCGACAAGCTTGGGGTGCGGACATACGAGGTCCGTATCAACTCGGACGTGGTATGCACGTTTCGCCACCGTCGCGCCGACGGGCTGGGGCGGTGTCTGCTGGAGGCGAGCAAGGCCGTCGAGCGGCAACGATGGGCAGAAGCAGAGCGCATCTTGGATATTGCGAACCCGACGGGTCAGACGGCACCTCACGAAGCCGCCAGAAAGGATTGAATTATGGAAACCACAAAAGCATCGCCCACAACTTGTGAGGTGTCGTCTGGACCCGGTTGTTCGGGCTTTGATTTCCCACACGAAATCAA
>JAKPPK010000544.1 GCA_029547385.1 Candidatus Latescibacterota bacterium | reverse complement strand
TGGAAAGCGGTTCATGGGGTATGCCACGAACCTCGTCGTGGTAAACGATCTGAACGGGTTGTGGTCGCGTTCGGATGAGCAGATTCGGGCGCTGATCCTGGCGAAGATTGCCGAAATCAGCGCGAAGGCGGAGACCTACCGGAAGGTTGCCGGAATCGCGCTGAGCGACACGGAGGTGAACTACTCGTACGACTGGTACCAGCGGTTTGTCAACGCGACCGCATGGGCGTGGGGTCTGCTGCTCGCGGGTGTCTGCGGGTGGCTTGCGTATCGCCGGAGACGCGCTGATGAAAGGAGCATCATACCGGCGTGGTGGCAGATCGCCGGCATTGTGGCGGGACTGGGTCTTACCGGGTATGCGCTGATTGCGGGAATGGACTGGAAAAACACGGAGAAGATCCATCACGGCATTGATCAGCTTATCTGGAACCACACGGACCTCCTGATCAACGCGGAGCAGATTCCGCGGGAGGAAAAGACGAAGATTCGTCTGGCGGCGGAGCGGCACAAGCGCTACGTGGAAATGGTGGAGGCCCCGGAGTTCTTCGCGGAGAATATCATCAACGCGGTACCGGCCACGCTGAACAAGCTGCGGCAGGATAGCCTGATTATCGCCCAGCAGCTTGTCATGTTCCAGAAAATCGCGCCGTGGCGAACGATTCCCCCCGCCCAACTGACACAGGGGCAGCTTGATACGCTGAACCAGTTTATCGGTTTTCTGGGCCTTCAGGGCGATCGCCGGTTCGTGGACGGGGTAGCCGGCACACCGGGCAAAGCGTGGTGGAATTTCCTCCCCGCAGCGCGGTATTTCACGAGTGAAATCGCGAGCCTGGCAGGAATTCCCGCCATCGCTCTTTCCACGACCGGAGATATTGCACCCGAACTATCCAGCCTGCGTGATACGTTTTCCCGGGTCAACATCCCCGGCAGCCTGACGCAGATGAAAACTCTGACCGCGATCACAGGTCAGGCACTTCAGGATCCGCTCCTCCCCGATGACATGGTCATGGGCGATTACTTCGCCACGTCTTCGGGCCTCGTGCTGTATGACGACCGGCAGGCTTCCGTGACGGCGGACCAGCCGGTAGACAGCGCCGTCGTGATTGCGGATCGAGGGGGATATCGCTTCACCACGATCACCAACCGCCGCGGCGCATTTGAGTTCGTCGGGTTGCCCCTCGACGGGAGGGCCGCAGCGCGCTCCGCAGATCCTCAATGGCTTCACGCCTACAAGACATCGGCGGATAGCGGGAACGTCCGGTTCGCGATTGACCTTGGCAGCAAGCAGTACGCCTTCGTGCCGAGTGTTTCGCAGCTATCTCAGGACTGGACGGTTGTCGTATTTCCATGCGCATCGGTGAGCGTGACGGATGTACTCGACCCGCGGTATTTCCAGTTCCTGGCCCGCGGAGATATTTACGAGGCGCGCACGGATTCCAAGCCCTGGCATTACTTCTCTCACGTGGCGATGGGAGACAACACATTTTTCGTCGAGGAGGGCACCAGGGTCAAA
>JAKPPK010000512.1 GCA_029547385.1 Candidatus Latescibacterota bacterium | reverse complement strand
GTCCTGCAGCCACCCCTGCGGTGACACCACCCTGGCCGTGTCGCCCGGGGCGAACACAATCTGACGCGTTACAAACACGGGGTTGGCCGGCACTTCGTGGTAGGCCGCCGGAAGTCCGAACGGATTGGCGAGGTATACCCGACCCGGTGTCAACGCGTCCGCAAGGCTGGTTGGCGGGTCGGATGTTCCATTCCCATCTACGTCTGACCAATCTGATGACAGCATCAGGAGCCAGGCCCGGTACCCGAACGTGCTTGGAGGTTTGTAGCTGGAGGTTGGCGAGAAATCCGTTGCGTCAGCCCGCGGAGCGTCTTTTCGAAGGTTGTAACTGGTATGCGTCTGTCCGAATGCAGCCGTGATGAATGTCGCCGGGTTCACCGTGTAGGTGGCGGACGTTCCCCATTGCCAGAAAACGGCGTCCAGAAGATCGCTGTAGGAAAGATTGAGCCGGTTGTTGCCGTCGGACGTCTTCGATTGCACGACCGTCCCTATCAAATCACCGGCAGTGCGGAGCGAAACGGCGTCCGATCCCGTCGCAACGTATCCGGCAGTCGAAGCCATCTCAGGGTCATACGGTGCGTACCCGGACCCGGTGGAAACCCCCGTCCCGTGCATGTAGGATACGCTCACCCGGAGCCTGTCCAGCGGCGTAAGAGTAAGCTTCGCATCGAACGTCTGATCGCGGTAGTACGGACGAAGTGCCGGCGTGGGTGTCATCTCTTTGTTCGTCACCAGCCCCACCACAATACCGCCCAGTTGCCGGGGGAGTCCCCAGCCCGCCGCAACGTCAACACTCCAGCTGCGCTCGTCACCGTATCCCCAGACCTGCTCGTTCAGATTTGCCTCGTACTTCCACGCCTCGATCAATTGCTGCGGCGTCCACGGTTTTGTCCGAGTGCCTTTCCCGTACACGCCGGCGCCCCGGTTATTCGCATTCGCCAGCGCGGTCCGCGCAGCCCAGCCATCGAAAATCTTGTACACGGACGGAGCGGCCGTCCAGACGCGTCTGAATGCGGTATCGTTGCGTGTCTGCTCGTATACGTTGGGCCAGTAGATCGGGCCATACGGGTCCGGCAACCCGTTGGCGCCAATTGTCGTCGAATCCGACATCAACACCGTTCGGTAATCGAACTGGTCCTCGCTGTAGGCGCTGGGCCCGTAATGGGCTTTGCGCGCCGTCGGGGTCACGCTGTACACTCCGGCGACCCACCCGCGGTTCGGGCCCCGTTCCCTGCCGTCTTTTGTCACCACATTGACGACACCCGAGCGCACATTTCCGTATTCCGGGTTGAAGCCTCCCGTCAGCAGGGTAACTTCTGCCACCAGCGTCTGGTTCAGTTGGGTGTAGGGCTTGTTGGTAAGCCCATCCGTCCGATCGAGTCCATCCACCTGGAATCTGATCTGCGTCGGCCCGCCCCCGCGCACGTTCAGCTCGTTGTCGCGGGAAAGTGACACACCGGGTTCGTACGCCAGTGCATCAAGAATCTGGTTCACCGGCACTTCCGCAGCGCGGCTCGCGTTCACGGTGGTTCGGGAGGATGTGACGTCGGTCTCAATCGCCGGGCGCGCCGCCGTTACCACCAGCGCGTCCACCTGAATGGCCTCCTCGCGGAGGGAAAGATTCAGGGTGGTCGTGCGGTCGGCCGATACCACCACGCCGCGGGAAATAAGCGTGCGGAACCCCACCATGTTCGCCTGGACTTCGTGCGTTCCGGGGGGCACCTGAAGGATGGAATACGCCCCGTCGGCGTCCGTCACCCCGCCAAGTCGGAGGCCCGTGATCTGGACCGCAACCCCCGGAAGCGGCCTTCCCCGTTCGTCTCGCACCACCCCCGTGATTTTGCCCGTTGTTCCCGCACGTAGTGCGGAGAAAACGGCCAAAAGGGTGGTTGCCAGTACTGCACACCAGATACGACAACGAGACATGCGGCAGACCATCTCGTCCTCCTCACGCTCAGGCGCTATGAATCCAAACAGGAATCCCGGCTTGGAGCCTTGCGCCGGCAGACTCGCCGAATCATAACCGGTTCCCCGGCCCCCGCCACGGACAATCAGGATCGTCCAAAAGTTCACTCCGCAGGTCGTCAGGGGCAATCCGCCCAGGGACGTGTCGGAACACGCTCTTGTCCCTCCGTTTCGCGCACCGGTATCATTTCACATGTCACATCTGCATTCACGTCACCGTTCTGGTTTTCTGCCTTCACAACCGTGGAACACATGCCTGAGGAAATCGCAGGGCCCCTGCACGACGTCACCGTCGAGATCATCGCAATCGGCACGGAACTCGTCATGGGGCGGATTCAGGATACCAATACCTTCTGGATGGAACAGCAGATAGTTCCACTCGGGGGGCACGTCCGCCGCGCCCTGATGGTGGAGGACGACCGGGAAGAGATCATTGATGCGGTGAACAGCGCAATCTCCCGGCGCACGGCCTTCGTCATCACCACGGGAGGGCTGGGGCCCACCCCCGACGACCTCACCTCCGAATGCCTTGCCGACATTGCGGGAACCGTACCTGTTCCCCACGAGCCAACGCTGGACGAATTCGTGCGCCGAAGGAACCTGAAAGGCCGCGAGGAACTCACCTGGAACCTGATACGCATGGCGACGGTTCCCAAAACCGCCACCGTTCTGCCAAATCCGATCGGGTGGGCACCCTGTGTGAAGCTGCAAATCGGCAATGGCACCGGCAAAACAACAGTGTTCGCGGTTCCCGGTCCCCCCAACGAAATGCAGGGCGTGTTTACCGCGCACATCGCGCCGGAGATCGCAAAAGCGACGGGGATCTGCCGCCTTGCCGAACGAGTGACGATTGACATGTGGGAATCGGAAGCTTCGGGGTTGTTTCAGGAAGTCATGCGGCGCTTCCCCGGTTCGTTTCTCAAGGGGTATATCGCCATGAGGTCCGCTCCTGAGGATCGCCTCCCCGTGGATATCATTGTCGCTCACAGTGATCCGGAAGAGGCCCGGCGCAGGCTCTGCGACGCCGTCACGCTTTTCGGGGAGCTGGTTACGGCGGCGGGCCGGACGATGGAACGGGGGAAATCGTAGTGCCCGTTCCCCTTGTTCCGCGGTCAGGATTTGCATCTTCGCCGCGCGTGCATGAACTTAAAGGAGCGGCAATTTCAGGGTGAGCTTCGGGTGCGCGAAAGGGTGGTGCGTATGCCTCCAGAGTCGTCATCCAGAAGTGTCCACATCCCCGTGCAGAAAAGGGGTTCCACCTTCGAGTTTCTGTACGGCGGCAGCCTGCCGGAAATTCGCGACGGCACGAAGGGGTACCTCATTGTGCCGCTGGATTCACTCAGCCCCGAGGATCGCGCCGCGTTCGAGAAGCTTCACACCGAGCCTCTGCTCCCCAGGGACACCCGTCTTCTGGTTCTGGTGCAGGCGACGGTGTTTGCCGACGAGTTGTTGATACCCTCCTCCGAGGCATTTGCCATCCCTGTGGACGGGGCGTTTGTGGAGGTTGAACTGCAGGAGGACCTCACAATCCTCCTCCGCGGAACCAAACCCCCGATTCTCTCTTCCTGTCCGTGCTACATCCCCCGTCTGGATATCCAGGCTCGCAGCCTCAACCACGCCTATTCGCTGATTTCCGAGCGTTACGAGCCGCACCGCGCATCGCATACCGGCAACGTGTTTCAGAAAGTGTTTCACCGTTCTGCGGACGGAACCTGGGAGCCGCTAGAAGCGCTGCGGAAGGCTGCCCAGAAAAGCGAAGAGGAAAGACTCGGGGAACACCGCAGGAAAGTTGCCGGGACCACAAGCTGGTTCGCGCGCGTTGCCAGTCGGCTCAAAACCTAACCGCTTTTTTCCAGAGCCGCCTGTTCCTTTTTTCCCTGCGCGATGATGTAGGTTTCGTAGCTCCGGTCTCGCGAGGCGGGTGGCTTGAACGTACGAACGCTCGCATAGTCATTCCCAAGCGCGCGCACCAGCCGGTGAATGTCCTCGCTCTCGAATGCCTTTGCCACGAGCGCGCCCCCGCGTTTCAGAACGGAACGAGCAGTACCCGCCGCCGCCTCCACAAGCGCCAGCGAGCCGGCCTGGTCCCGATCACGAATCCCCGTCGTGCGGGGGGCTGCATCGCTCAGAACCGTGTCGAACGGCGCATACGGGAGAATGACGTCAGGGAAATCCGGACTCAGAATGTCTTCCGTCAGGGGTACTACGTTCGGTGCGGAGAATGAGACCGGGGTCAGATCAACACCCACCACCAGCCCCCGCGGTCCCACTTCGCGGCTGGCGACCTGAAGCCAGCTTCCCGGCGCCGCGCCGAGATCCAGAACGCGGAAGGCAGGACGCAGGATGTGGAACTTCTCGTTGATACGTTCCAGCTTGAAGGCGCTGCGTGCAAGGTAACCCTGTTCTGAAGCCTTCCGGGCGTACGAGTCGCGGGGTATGAAACGTCTTACCATGCGGTCAGGCGGCCGCAACAGCGGCCGGGGAGGGGCCTTCCAGCGGAAGATACACGCTCAGCACCGCGCCCCCGTCCGGGCGATTTGCCGCCTCGATACGCCCGCCGTGCTCAAGCACGATGTTCTGGGATATATGGAGGCCCAGCCCGGTTCCGGAAGGTTTCGTTGTGAAGAACGGATCGAACAGGCGGTGGAACACGTCTGCGGGGAAACCGGGACCGGAATCCCGCACCTGAACGCGCGCGCATCGCCGGCCAAGAACATGGTAATCGACCACATCGGCGGAGATCTCGATCCTGCCATTCTGCCCGATCGCTTCAAGGGCGTTGAGGACGAGATTCAGGATCACCTGCTGGATCTGATCCTTGTCCATCGGCACGCGCGGGATGTCGAGCGCCACCACGGTGGCAATATCGGCCCTTCGTTGCTTGGCGGCGTCATGGGTGAGCCGCACCACGCGGCCAATGATGTCAGAAACGTCAGCGGCTTCGAGTTTCGGTTTCGATGGGCGCGAAAACGAGAAAAACTCTTCCACAAGACGTGTTACGCGGCGTGATTCTTCGAGAATACGGAGGACGTGATCTCGGAGCGGGTCGTCTTCCTTCATGGTTTCCACCAGAATCGACGCCACGCTTTTGATCCCGGCGATCGGGTTTTTGATCTCGTGCGCCACACCGGCTACCACCACGTTCAGGGCTTCCAGCTTCTGCAACCGTTGCATCTGGTTGCGGAGCTCTTCCATGTCGGTCATGTCGCGGAACAGGACGATCGAACGCCGTCCCGAACCGGTCGGGTCGTCGTCCCGCGTAGTGGAAACGGAATACCCGAACACGCGGACGGATCCGTCGGGCAGGCGGTACGTCGTACGCTTCTGCACACGTTCGAGCTTCTTCTCCACGGAGTCGAGGCTGTCTTCAAAGTGCCCGTTCACGATATGGGGTGTCTCGCTCCGCCGCACTGTGTGAGCGGCCCGGGTAACCTCAAACCCAAAATCCCGGAGATTGGATCCGATAACCTGGTGGGGACTCAGCGACAACATCCTGCGCGCAGCGGCGTTCGCGAACAGAATCACTCCGGATTCGCTCGCCGCCAGCAGCCCTGCGTCAATGCCTTCCAGAAGGCTCTGGTTGAAGTTGTTCAGTTCCCGCACCTGCTCGGTCGCTTCACTTATCTGCTGTTCCAGGCGGGAGTTGGCCTCCCTCAGTTTGGCAACCAGTTCCTGGTTCTCCAGGTAAAGCCTTCGCCGGTCCAGCGCGCGCCGTGCGGTGGCGATGATTTCTTCTACCGTGCATCCCTTCGTAAGGAAGTCGAACGCACCCCGTTTGAGGGCTTCAATGGCGCTCTCCGCGCTCGGCATACCCGTCACCACAATAACCGGGATGGTGGAATCAAAATCCGCCAGTTCCTGCAGCACATCGAGTCCGTCCATATCCGACATCATGATGTCCAGCATGATGCAATCCGGCGCATGTTCACGCGCCAGCCGGATTCCCTCCTCACCCAGCGATGTGGTGAGCACCTCGCAGCCGATGTCCTTCAGGATTTTGCCGTAATAATCCAGCAACGGCTCACTGTCGTCGATGACAAGGACTTTCGCCATGCTGCACTCCGTCAACTGGTTCCCCGCAACGAGGTTCGCGCGTGTGCCTTGCGCGCTTAGCTATTAAATTACTACAACTTTGCGGACAAGTGTTACGCACCCGGCGAAATTGCGAAAGGCCGCGGTCCGGAGCAGAGTTCGGTTGACCGAACCCGGCGGCGGCGGTATATTTTGTATCGCTGCCCCCTCGTCCAACGGCAAGACACATGACTCTGGATCATGGTATCGGGGTTCGAATCCCTGGGGGGCAACCAGTTTTGAGGGCTCCCGGTCGCTGATCGGGAGCCCTTTTTCGTGCGGGTGCCTCCCTCTGCGCCGTTCCCTTGCCTCCCTCCCGTTGACGCACACTACCGAGTGCCCGATTCTTAATCCTCAACGCACCCCCTGAATTCCCGTGCATCCCTTGCCAGAACGCACAAAGGGTTTCGCCCCATGAATGCTGTTCGCGTTCCCCAGTCTGTTGTCGGCATCATCGGCCGTGGTGCCACGGTAACCCTCCGCTCCCCCGATACCATCCGCGTCGAACCGGCGGCGGTGCCGGATGGTCTGCGTCCGCGCGAGGCAA
>JAKPPK010000507.1 GCA_029547385.1 Candidatus Latescibacterota bacterium | reverse complement strand
GCCTGGTTGGCCACGTTGTTCACGACCGTGTCCGCACCAGACGGCTTGCTGAGGTCGCGCACAAACCACGTTTCATCGGCCTTGAATCCGATCCGGTACGTGTGACCTGTAACCGACACGGGATCCACGACCTCGAGGTTCACGACACCGTCGCTCGACCCGCTGATCCTGGTGACCGGAGCAACATCAGGAGTCGCCAGACCGTTGGGTTCAGAGCGCGGCACTACCACCGCCTGGCTCAGCGTCCGTCCACTTTCGAGGCTTCTCGGCGACGAAAGCTGGAAGTCATACGCCGTCACGGCGTAGTAGTACTTCTGTCCGTTGATCAGGTTCCGGTCGATGTAGCTGTGGGCAACGGTGGTGTTGGCACCGAAGTCCTCTTCCTGCGACGGCACGATGCGCCAGATCACGGTGCTGGCAGGAGCCGGCACGTTATCGAACTGGAGCGCCATGCCGGCCAGATACATGATCATACCGGGCACGTACTGGTCGTTGATGCCGTTGGCGTTCCTCGTGGAATCCGAGCTGAGGTAGTTAAGACTTGAATCGAACAACTCGAATTGCGAGTTATCGCCATGGTAATACCACCAGTCATCACCGTCCGCATAGGTGTTGCAGGGGATTTCCTGCCCACCGAGGCTGACGTCGAAGACCTTCATTTTCTGGGTGGCGCCATCCAGCATGACAAGGAACTCATGCCCGTTGAACAGGCTGGTTCCGCCATACTCAAGGAAGTAGCCTTCCGTCGTGGCGGCGTCATAGGTGAGTGTTCCGCCATATACTCCCGCCTGCACCGTAATTTCGGCGTTTCTCGGCACCACCGATTGCCTGTCGTACTCCGCGAGCAGCTCCCAGTCATCGGGACGGCCTGTCAGGCTCTTCCATACGCGGTAGCCCTCGAAGTCGTACCGCTTGTAATTGGGGTCGTACAGGGCACTCGCCGGGTCCGACGCGACCGAGTAGAACGGGTCGGGAGTCGTTTCGGCAACGGTATCCCATGAGAGATACGCGGTGCGGTCTCCCGCGCGCGCCGTCAGGGCGGGAGCCTTTGGCGGAACGGGAAGGAGGAAGTTGTTGTCGAAAATGGACTGCGCAACGTCGGAAACGCGCTGAAGCTCCGCCACGCGCACGCTGATGGGATCACCCGGGTTGCCGGCGGCTTTTGCCACCATCATCGCAACCACGATCTGCACCGGCTGACCCGGCTTCAGCGTGAAAGGTCCGGTGCTCTGGAGGAAACGCTGGTCTTCCGGCGTGTTGGAAAGGTCGAACGGCTGGTACACCTGATTCTGGTCTTCGCGGAAGTTGTGCCCCGCCATTGTCATGTACCATTCCCATTCAGTATCCGGGTCGCCCGCGATACGTCCGAAGATTTTGTACGCGTGCAAGCCGATCTGCTGGCCTGCGCGCACATCGTACACCGGGACGCTGTTGATGAGCACCGGATTGTTGTCGATAACGCCGTCGCCGTTCTTGTCAATGTCGTGCTCGGCCACCGGGCTCTTCAGGAAGCGATACCCGATGAAGCCGGGAACACCACGGAACTCGGCCTCGGAGAAGTCGCTGTCATACGCATACCCGAGGTTGCGCGACGCATCAAACCCTGCCATGTCGTCCGCCGCCTCGTTCCCGATATCCGGGTCGGAGACAACACCGACGAAGCAGTTGTTGATTGTTTTGCCATCGGTCCGGATGTTCTCCACGTCATACACCACGAAGTGGATATCCGAGTTGTTGGCGTAGTTCCATGAATACGTCGTCTGCTTCACCTTCACGCCAAGCCCGTAGGTGGCGATTGTGCTGGCAGTCGGCGTACCGGACCATTTGCCGGTGTCCTTCCCGGAGTTCGAGCCGGTTCCGGTGTTCCAACGCTGCGGATCCTGATCGTCGTACTCCGTGTACGTATCCAGAATCGACACGGTGTTCGGGAACGGCCAGTCCGACTCGGTGCTCATGAACACCTTTGTCAACGGCGCCATTTCTGCGGTTCCGCCGGAGGGTTCGTACCCGATGACCGCCCGGGGGTCAGTAAGAATTGCGCGGCCGCCAGCGCCAAGGCCCTGCCAACCGAGCGGGTTTGTTGTGGACGGCCTGAACGTGTAGACGGTGTTCCCACCGATGTTTTCGGTGAAGGGACCCTGGTCTACGGTTCCGGCGATCCAGATGCCACCGCCGTAGAGGTAATACTCACCCGATCCGGCGGGCCATTCGCCACCGGCCCGGTTCTCGGCGTTGTTATTGCCGATGAACCCGTAGTTGGTAATCGGGCATTTGAAATTGTTGATATCGAGCCATCGCATTTCGAGCGACACATGGTCGGACGCGATCCTTCCGGACCGCGCCACGCGAGCTGCGTTGCGCGCGGGAATGGCGGATGCGATTCCAGCGACAACCAGCACCGCGACCATAATGCCGATCCACGGGAACCGGCGTGCATTCAGCCGGTCAGGCGAGAATCTCATTTGGCACTCCTTCATTCGTATATGTTTTCCTGAAATCCGCATCTATCCACCCTCAGAAGGACATCCCCACGCCGATTCGGATGATGCGCGGATTCGAGAAGAACAAGGGGTCGCGGGCGTAGATTGACCACGCTTTCCGATACGCTGTTTCGTCTTCGGCGATGCTGATTCTGCCGTCGGGCGTGCTGCCGTCGATGCCGTCCTTCACGCCTTCATACACCCATGTCGGGCTGGCAGGTGTAACGGAGTTCGGCTGCGCCTGAGGCATGATTCTTCCGTCGTCGATCGGGTTACCCGTGCGCTCGTAGATGTTCAACACGTTGCGGGTATCGAACAGGTTCTCGACCTTCGCGTAGAGCGTAACCGGAACGTTCGCAAGCCGGAGCTGCTTGTTCAGCATGAGGTCCGTCTCGTAGGTCCACGGTTTCCGGAACCCGTTGTTGATACCGACCGGTTTGCCGCTCATGTTGATGCGCGTGTAGGGCAATCCGGAGTTGATGACTTCAAGGATGTTGATACCCATGTTCTGCAACGGGAACATCCCGGCCACCTGCGGCCCAAAGCCCTGGCGGAACCGGATATCGAAGTTCGCCTTGAAGCTGTGGGTGCGATCGTAGTCGGCGATTCCGGGCACGTCAGGCGGATACGCCAGTTCGCCGGTTTCGGGGTCGAGCGCGCTTCGGGAGAACCGCTCGTACGCGTCGTTGGCGTCGGAGTAAATCGCCTCCGCCTTGAGGTACGAGTAGCTCAGCCAGCCGCTGAACATCCCTTCGGCTCCCCGGTATCTCGTCAGGATGAGTTCGAGGCCTTTGGAGTTGCCGTACCCGATGTTGACTTCCTTGCCATTCACCAGAGTGGTGGCGGACGCCATCGCGTAGGTGTACGCGCCATTCATTGCGGGAATGCGCTGATAGGTGTTCGTATTCCGTATGTCGCGGCGATACAACACCACGTCGAGCTTGGTGTTGGTGACGAGTTCGTGCGAATAACCGATTTCGTACGAAATCGTTCGCATGAACGGCAGATCCGGGTTACCGAGACGGGAGTTCGACCGGTTGAGATCCGGCACATAGCTCTCGTACGGGTTTGCCGGCTGCGTGACGAAATGACCGTAGTTGAAGTACACAAGCCCGACATCCGACACCGGATGGCTGATGCCCAGACGAGGGCTGAGCGTCATCTTCGGGTCTACGCGCTTATCGCGGAAGGCGTTCACTTTGTCCGCGTTCACGTCAGGCCGCCCGTTGACGTTGATGCTGCCGTCCGGCATGATGCTTCCCGCACCGGGTTTCAGCGGATCAGACCAGACGTACGCATCCGGATCGTAGTAGTCCATGCGCACACCGGCCGTAACCGTGAGACCTTCGTATTCGATCTTGTCCTGCAGGAAGGCCGCTCCGTAGATCGGATTGAACGGACCCCACTGGTCAAAGAACGGGGTGCCCGACCACGGATCGCTCAGGCGGTCCTGCTTGGTCATGCTGCGCGTGATTTCGACACCACCACTCAGTTCGTGGTTGTTATTGATCTGTGAAGTAGCGTGCAACTGTCCTACAACGTTGTTTCCGGCAACCGCGTTAGCGCTGCGGGAATTCCCGCTCGTAAAGAACAGGTTCGTCACGCCAAGCGGGTAATACACTTCGCGCCGTTGCTGTGTGTACTTCGCGCGATTGGTGGTAGCCCAGTCCGCCGGATCCACATAGAAGGGCGACCACGACGGCGCATATTCGTGCCAGGAGTAATCGAAATCGTTGAACAGACCAAATGAACCGCTCTTCAGGTCCAGCGAACCCGTAGTGGTGGCGGTCGTCGAGAAACTCAGCTTCGCGTCGACGATGGTGCGCGGGCTCAGCGCCCACCGAACACCGAAGGCAACGAGATTGCGATGCAGTAACGTTGCCTGCTGCATGGTGGTGGGGTACGGCATGTTCCGGAAATTGTTCTTGTCCCAGTCCATGAACAGGCCGTTGGGGCTGAAACGCTGGTACTGACGCCGCCACGCAAAGCCGCTCAGCGTAAACTGGAACGCGCCCACGTTGTACATCGCCTTGCCCATGAACGTGTACATGTCCTGCTTGTGCGATGGCAGGATGAGGCGATCACCTTCAAACACGTCCCACGGTTTGAGCGTGGCCCAGAACGTCCGAAGCGTGTCCACCATGTTGGCGCGTTGGGTGAACTCGCGGATACCATTTTCGATGAAGTTCGCGTCCTGTGTGGAAAGACGGGGATCCCAGTCGTCGGTCATATTCCCGTCGCCGAGGACCCAGACGCGCAGGCGGTTGTTGGTTCCCGGAACCGCGCCGCCGAAGCTCGCGGTAACCACGTTGGTTCCGTAGTTATAACGCTCCGAAACCAGGCCGGGAAGAAGATCACTCTCCCAGTTCAACGAGGCGGTGTACGCTGCACCCGGGGTGGGTGTCACAGTGTTGATGATGGAGGTTCCGTTGCCGTACTGCGCGCTGAACCCACCGGTAAGGAGGTTGGTTTCCTCAATCGCCTTTCCGGGGAGGGCGAGAACGCCGCTTACCGGGAAGTTATCGAGGTAGTAGTTCACTTCGCCGGGACGGCTTCCGCGGATGTAGTACCCGGGGTTTGCCGTGTTTCCGGAGCGTGTCTCGTCTTCGACACGGATGGTTCCGTCAGTAACCTGCTGAACCGGTCCACCGATCGGGTCAAACACGATACCGGGGGCGGCACGATAGATGTCGTCCGAGGTAATTACCGGCATCAGCTCGAGCTGTTCGCGCAGGGTCGTCCGGCGGGTGCCTGTCAGTGTTTTTTCAATGAGGGGTCGTTCGGCGACAACCGTTACCTCACCGACTTCCACTGCCTGGTACCGCAACCGGAAGTCTGCCCGCGTGGTCAGGTCGTTGTTCACGAGAACATCCAGCTGGGTAACCGGGGCATACCCGATCATCTGGACCTTCAGCGTGTAACGACCTGCTGGAACGTTCAAGATGAAGTACCGTCCGTCGGCGTCAGTCGTTGCGCCCATTCGCAAGCCCTCGACGGTCACGGCCGCTCCGAGAACTGGCTCATTCGTCTGGGCATCGGTGACCTTCCCGATGATCTTCCCCGCGGTAACCGCGTGCGCGGTTCCCGCAACGAGGATCATCAGACTGACGACGAGGCCTGCCAGCCACACATAGCGCTGTCGCTGCATTCAGGTGCCTCCTAGTGATGCGGTGGTTACCCACCTCGGTGAATTCCCCGGCATCAAGTCCAGATCCCGGGGACGAACGGATACACGCGTACCGAAACGAAACCGTGCATCAGGCTGAGAATCTTTCCTCCCCGTTCTCCTATTGAACACGCAGCCGCGCATGGAACTGCGCGCACGATCCCCGCGTTCCAAGAAAACAGCGAGCGGGAAACCGTACACGTTTCGCGGCCACCCGTGACTTCCGCGCCCGCGAAAAAAAGCGACCCGGCGCATGCACCGGCAGCGTGCGTACGCCAGAACGCCCCTTCCAGACGGACGAACAGAAATTCCGGAGGGTGGGAGCTGAAAAGATTCTCCTGTCTAAGCAATAGGGAAAATAGTCGCTTCCAGGCGCGGGGTCAAGGACGGATGGCGTATTTCCACGGCCGGGAAACCGGTCTCCCGCTCGCGTGTTCTGTCTTCGTTCTCCGCCACGCATTCTTGGGTATCAGACCGGTTCCCGAGCAAAACCGACGCGCAGACATGGAACCGTCTGGCAGGCGTTCTCCGCTTACACGGCCAACGGGTAGCGCCCGAAGGTTCGGCAGGCCTCAAAAAACGCCAGCACATTTTCCAAGGGGGTGGACGGCACGATCTCACTTGAAGAGCCAATAAACAGCCCCCCGCCGTGACCAGCCTCCCGCAGGCATGTCTTGACTGCTTCCACCACGTCCTGAACGCTGCCCAGCGGCAATACCTGCGAGCAATCGATATTCCCCACCAGTATGAGGCGTTTGCCGTACCGTTTCTTCAGGCGCCCGATGTCCATTCCGGCCTGCGGCTCCACAGGATTCAGGCCGTTAATGCCTGCGTCAAGCATGTCATCAAGGATTTCCGTGACATCACCGTCGGAATGGAACACCACTTTGATCCCTGCCTCCGCAAGGGGTTCGCAGACGCTTCGCAACATCGGAATGAACGTTTCGCGGAGGAAAGAACGGGAAAAGAGGAGACGCCCTTTGTACGCAATATCCGCCCACGTGAAAAACAGGGGGCCCGGTTTTGTCGACGCGGCATGACGCGCTATCAGCGTCGAATTGTAGCCATACGCTTCGAAGAGACGATCGAGTTCCCTGCGCTCGTCGTATATCGCATAGCTGAAAAGCTGCTGACCCATGAGGTCGTACACTTCGTGGAACCCTGTTCCCACGCCGGGGACGAAGTAGGAAAGCGGCGCCATCCGCGCCTGGGCTTCCTGCGTCTGCTTCAGCCAGCGGGAACAGTCTACTTCCGTAAAAAGCCGCGGCTGGAACGACCGCAATTCGGCATAGTTCGAGATCGGTTTTTTCGTCGCCCACTGGGTGAGCCCTGAGATTTTCCACTCTTCATGGTCACTCGCCCGGCCTTCGTCCTCGCGCGAGAAACTGCTCCCGTATCCCCGGCAGAAGTCGATCCCCAGTTCGTGATACGCGCGTCGCATGGTTTCGTCATGCGTATCGCCCGGTCTGTGGAAGTACTCAAACGTGGGCCGGTTGTCGAGGTAGTCCCAGATGGGCACCCGGTCGCCCTCCTCGTGGTTCATGGAGGCCCGAATCCGCATCCAGACGGTTGGGTCAAGAGCTCCCCCGTAGTTTGGCCATTCGCCCCGAATATCCGCACTCATCACTCGTCACCTCTTTCGCCGGGCCGTGCTCGAACGTTGACAGTCAGGAAGAAACGAAGCCAGCGACCCCTCCTCAAGGGACACTGGGAGCAGGTGCGCGGAAGCACGGAAAATGGAATAACGAGGAGCGCTCCGCGGTTCCGCTGAATTGCCGCAACCGGTGCAGGAAAAATGGACGCAACGGCTGTCTTTTTCTCCCAAATTGCCGTATTTTTTATCCAGTGGGCAGTGGACCTTTTCCGTGGGAGGAAGGCTATGAAGAAGCTCCTCTTGCTTCTGGCCCTTGTAGGAGCGGCGGTTGCGCTTGTCGTGTGGTACAGGCAAACCAGCGCGTCGCTGGACATGGTTCCGGAAGACGCCGAGGACATCGAGCTTGCGTAAGCAGCGGTGTGAGATTCAAGGCGGGGCGTTGTCCGACCCCGCCTTTTTTGTTGCAGACTGCGGTACCCCTCAACGAGGAACCACCTGATGCCGATGACGAGTCATGAGCGCCTCATGGCAGCGTACAGAAAGCAGGTACCTGACCGGGTACCGGTGCGGGTGTGGGCAGTGGATGATCGGACGCAACCGATCCATCCTTCGTACGCTCCCATCGTAGAAGCCGCACGGGAAAAAACCGACCTTGTGGGTGGGTGGGGGGGTGGCCCCCGCCGGGAGATGTTGTGCCGCGTTACGCATGAGGAGCGTCCCAGCCGCATCGCGGAATTCGAAGAACGGGTAACCACGATCCACACCCCAGCCGGGCCGCTCACCAGAGTGGATGTGTTCAATCGGTCCGGGAAACCGGGGTATTGCATGAAGCACCTGATCGAGTCCCCGGAGGACGCGAAACGCTGGCTGTCCATCCCGTTCGGGCCCCTCCAGGGCGAAGTCAGCGGCTTTTTCGAGCGAGTTCGGGAGATGGGCGACCGCGGTGTCATCATGTCCGGTGTTTCCCATCCCATGTATGCGGTTCAGGACCGGCTCGGCCCTGAGGGGTTCGCGTTCTGGAGTATTGACGAGCGCCCGCTCCTGCACGAAATGATCCAGCGGGAACTCGAAATGACGCTGGAGTACCTGCGCTACATACTGGAGCGCGGAGTGGGGCCGCTGTTCGCGTATGTGGGGCCGGAAGTGTGCATTCCACCAAGCCAGTCTGTTCGGGACTTCGAGGATTTCGTCGTGCACTATGACCGGCAGTGGATCGAACTGATCCATGAGTTCGGGGGCATCGTATGGTGCCATTGCCACGGGAATACGAAAGCAGTGCTTGAGGGCTTCATTCGCGCGGGCAACGATGTTCTCCAGCCGCTCGAACCTCCCCCCTGGGGGGATATCGAGCTGAGAGACATCAAGCGTCAGGTAGGACGCAGGATGGCGTTGGAAGGGAATCTCGAGAAACACGAGATGTACACGTCAACCCCTTCCGAGATTCGTGAACGGGTTCGCCAGGCCATTCTGGACGCGGGAGAAGGCGGGGGATTCGTGTTGTGCCCGAGCGCCGGGCTCCAGGAATGGCCCACCTGCGACGAGCAAACGGTAGCCAATTTCCTCGCGTACATCGATGCGGGCCGTGAGTACGGCAAGTACCCTCTTTCGCGGGAATGGTGACCGCTCAGGGGCTGCGTGTGCGCCACCGCGCACGCTTGGGACTTTGCTCAGGCCCATTTATATTTCTTTGCGAGTATGCGGCGTGGGAGTTCGACCGTTTCATCCATCATGAGGAGTTTCGCCAATGCGAACAGGTGCAATTGTCGCCATTATTGCCAGTATGGGCTGCGCGCTCATCGCGTGCGGCAACAACAATGCGGAACGCGAGGCGAAACTCGCGGCGATGAGCGCGCAGGAACGCGAGATCCAGAAGGTGCTGGATCAGAAATGCGTGAAATGCCACACTGCGCCGGACGCAAAGGGCAACCTCGATCTGACGGAACCCAAAAACCTCCTGCCGCTCATCTCGAGTACGCAGCTGTTTGACGATATCGCCCTTTACAACATGCTGATGGGCGACAGCACAATCGCCGAACATGCACCGAAAGAGTTCCAGTTGCAGCAGTCAGAAGTGGATATGATACGTCGCTGGGTGTTGAGCGAGCACAGCGACCTTGTTCCCGATTCCGTGCGGGCACAACAGCAGGGAACCTGACTCGTTCCCGGTTCCAGGCGCCCTCTCAGGGCGCCTTTTCGTTTCTGTGTCGTCAGGAGTTGCGCGTGAACGGAACCGCCAGCCAATCTCCCGCTGACCGCGATGCGGAGATACGCAAACTGCGAACGCTTCTGCGTGTCAGCAAAATCATGAACGCCGAATCGAACCGCGCCAAGGTGATTCAGCGCATCAACGAGGAGGTGCGCGAGTACGTTGAGGCGGATCGCTTCACGGTGTTCTTCCACGACTCAGATACCGACGAGCTCTACAGCTACATCGCCAGCGGCCTCACATACGGAGAGATCAGGATACCCTCCACAGCCGGGATCGCCGGTGCAGTGTTTACCTCGCGCGAGACCCTGCGGCTGGCGGATGCGTACGAGGACCCCCGTTTCAACCGCGAGATTGACAAACGAACGGGGTATCGGACCAGAAGCCTCCTGTCGATGCCCATCATCAACCAGCGCGGTACGTGCATCGGAGTTGTCCAGGCATTGAACAAGAAGACTGGAAACAAGGAATTTTCCGATGAGGATGTGGAATTCCTGAAGGAACTGGTTGAGCAGATAAGCGACCTTCTGGACCTGCTTCTTCACAAGGAGGAACTTACGCGTCGGCAGGCCGCATTGCAAGAATCCCTTTCCCGTCTTGCGGTATACGACTACCTCCTCGGCGAGAAGACCGCAATGAAGGTGGCGATGCGGTGGAATCGCAAGCTCCACCTTTGGATCGGGGTTGCCGGCATCATCGGACTGACATTGATGGCAATCACCGGCATCGTCGTCGCTCATGTGCGGGGCCGTCCTTACGTGACGATGCTGGATCTGCACACCGGAAAGGCATTCCTTCCTCGGGAACTCGCGTTCACTTACAGCGATCTCACCGGCGTATTTCTGGCCATTGTGACACTCACCGGCGTCGTGCTGTGGCTCTACCCGGTCGTGACGAAATGGGCGCGCCGCCGCCTTGAGCGGAAAGCCTCGGCGCGGGACTGAGCCGCAATTCCCGGTTACTTCCCCTTGTCGCCACCCTCCGGGTAACCCGGTGTCCCGTTGCGGCGGACTCTCTCCGCCGCCATATTTGCGGATATCGCGTTTTGCCACCACACACCGGAGGAAACCGAACCATGAACCTCGTGCTTGTCATTCTGGACACGTTCAGGAAAGACCATGTCGGCGCCTACGGCAACCCGTGGATCCACACGCCCCACCTTGACGCAATCGCGCGGGAGAGTGTGTTGTTCACCGAGGCGTATCCCGAGAGCCTTCCGACGCTTCCCGTGCGGCGAGCGCTGCATACCGGACAACGGGTGTTTCCGTTCCACGGCCACCGGCCGCTGAAGGGGGACTTTGTCGGGGCACCCGGGTGGGGCCCCATCAACGAGGAACAGGACACGCTCTCGGAGCTTCTCAGCGAACAGGGATACCGCACGGCGTTCATCACGGACACGTATCATCAGTTCAAACCGTCGAAAAACTTCCACCGCGGCTTTGACGAATGGGTGTGGATCCGTGGACAGGAATCCGACAAGTACCTGAGTGGACCTCCGGTGCTCGAGGCAGAGATAATGGCCCGCAGCACGCCGAGCCAGAAGAACGACGTATGGTTCCACCGGTTCATGACCTCGTATCTCCGCAACAACACCTACCGGATGACCGAGAAGGATTACTACCCGGCCCGGCTTTTCTCCGAAGCATCACGGTGGCTCTGGGATAATCAGGACGCCGAGAGGTTTTTCCTCACGGTGGACTCGTTCGATCCGCACGAGCCGTGGGACCCCCCGGACCATTACCGGAAGTTGTACGACCCGGATGACGACTGCGCGAACGTCATCCAGTCTCCGTACCGCCGGTGGAAGGAGCGGTTGACAGAACGCGAGCTCAGGCGCATTCAGGCAAACTATGCCGGCGAATGCACCCTTGTAGACCGGTGGTTTGGTTTCTTCATGGAAACACTGCGCACTACCGGCAGGCTGGAAGACACGTTGGTCGTTATTGTCAGCGACCACGGGCATAATGTCGGGCATGACCCGGGCGACAAAGGCCTTGTAAGCAAACAGGGTCACCCGATGACCAAAGCGGTTGCCCAGCTGGTGTGCATGATCCGCCACCCGAAAGGTGAAGGCGCCGGAACCACATGCGACAAGCTCATCTACAACATGGACTTATCCGCAACCATGCTTGCGCTTGCGGGAGTGGAGCCGAAGCAGAAGCCGGACGGGATCAATGTCTGGGATGCGATCCGTGATACAAAAAAGCCGTTGCGCGAGTACGTTACGGTGGCCTGGGGCCCACTGGTGACGGTGATCGACGATACCTGGTGGTACAACGCGAACATCTGGGGAGAGGGAGCGTTGCTGTATCGCCACAGGGAGGATCCGAACCTTGTGACCAACCTCGCCGAGAAAGAGCCTGCCGTGTGCGCCATGATGCGTGAACGCGCGGTACAGGACGCGGGTGGAAGCATTCCGGAAGCGTTCAAGAACTACGCGACGATACCGGGTTGCACGCCGTATCTCGGGAAGGATTGAAAAGAGCCCCTCACGCGAACGGCAGATGAGCGTTCTGAGCGGCGCGTGGGTAGTGCGTGACTGCCCGCGCGCTTCAAATAAGGATTTGCTCGGTTTTCGGTTCCGAACCGATGAACACGCACATTTCGCGTTCTGCGTCCGCGTGATGCCGCTGAACAGCCTCAATCAGTTCCGCATACCGCGCGAAATCCGCCTGAGTGCCCGCCGCTTCAAGAGCAGCCGCCGCACTCGCAAGTGCAGGAGCGCACGTGTGCAGCGCGTTATCCTTGACGGCGTGCGCTTCCGCCGCCAGCAGCGACGCATTCCCTTCTGAAACCGCGTTGCCCAGCAATGCCACATGATCGCGTGCATCTCGCAAAAACGCTTCCACTAGCTGGCGCGCCGCGTGAAAGTTACCTCCCACACGGCCCATAAGTTTCTCTGGATCGAACGCGAGGACCTCTCCGGTCCCTGATCTGCCATTTGCGCCGGATCGATCCCCCGAAGCCCACCGTGAGATCGTAGCTACTAGGTCGCTTTTCTGCAGTGGCTTGGGCAGGAAGTCGTTCATACCGGCTTCAATACACCGGTCGCGGTCGCCAATGAGGGCGCTGGCGGTAAGCGCGACGATCGGAATCTCGCGGATCCTCGGGACGGTAGACTCCCGAATCCTGCGCGAAGTCTCGTAGCCGTCCATCTCCGGCATCTGGCAATCCATCAGGATCAGGTCGAACGATTTGGAAGCGAGTTCGGAGAGCACTTCGACACCGTTTGACACGGTTACGACCTCACAACCGAGTTTCTCCAACATGATCTGAGTCAGTTTCTGGTTCAGCGGGTTGTCTTCCGCAACGAGCACGCGCGCGTAGTGCTTCGCGGTGGACGGGGGCACAAATCGTGGAACGGGCGGGTGTGCTGAGTTAAAAGAGCCTGTAACCGATGTCAGGCAGCGGAGGAGATCGTCTCTTCGAAACGGTTTCGTAACTGATGCGGCGACACCCTCGAATTCCACTTGGGCGGCCCGCCCCCGCTTGTCCAACGGAACCAGCAGAACAATCGGAGTTCCGTCAAATCCGTGATCGATACGGGGAATGGCCGCTCGGGGGTCTCCAAAGTCGAGGGGAACATCAAGCAACACCGCGTGGTAGGGTTCCGCATTCTGGCGTGCCGCCGCGAAGATATCCCGCGCCTCCGCAAGGCTTCCGGCTTCTTCGCACACGCAACCGGCCGCCCGGATGAGAGATGAGGCAGCTCTGCGCGCGGAAAGGTTGTCATCCACCAGAAGAATGCGTCGGCCGGCCAACTGCGCGTGCGTGTCTGGCGAACGCTCCTCAACGGCTTCCGGACGAATGAACTGCGCGGTGAACCAGAAGCGCGATCCTTTCCCTTCTTCGCTTGCGACGCCTATCTGCCCGCCCATCATCTCTGCAAGGCGCTTGGAAATGGACAACCCGAGCCCTGTTCCTCCAAAGCGCCGGGTCGTCGACATATCGGCCTGCGTAAACGGGTTGAACAGCATCCCGATTTTCTCTTTCGGGATCCCAATTCCCGTATCGAATACCGAAAAACGGACGTTCAGGGCTTTCTTCATCTGCGATTCGATTCGCGCGGAAAGCACGATCTCCCCTTGTGCCGTGAACTTCACCGCATTGCCAACCAGATTGTTCAGAATCTGGCGGACCCTCGTCGGATCGCCGCGCACATTCTCGCACATGTCGGGCGCCACGTCGCACACGAATTCCAGTCCCTTGGCCTGTGCATGTACCGCCGCAACTGCCGACACATCCTCGCACACCGTGCGAAGGTTCATTTCAGTGATTTCGAGCGCCAGTTTTCCTGCCTCTATTTTGGAAAAATCGAGTACTTCGTCGATGACATTCAGGAGACTCTCCGCGCTTGACTGCAGCATCTCTGCGTAACTGCGTTGTTCGCGGGTGAGATCAGTATCAAGCAGAAGCTGCGTCATCCCGAACACGCCGTTCATGGGTGTTCGGATCTCGTGGCTCATATTTGCCAGAAACTCGCTTTTCGCAGCGTTTGCCCGTTCCGCGCGCTCCGCCATCTCCCGCGCCTGGGCAATAGCCGCAGTCAGTTCTCTGTTGGCCGCGGCGGTTGCTTCCTGCGCAAGGCGGAGCCGTTCCTCTGTCTGTTTGCGGGCCGTCACGTCGCGCAGAATGATCAGCTCTCCGATTTTCCGTTCGCGGCCGTCGACGAGTGGCGAGACCCGGACGTCGGCCCAACACTGATCTTCGCCGCGACGGAAGGTTACTTCGCCATGTTCGCGCTGCCCGTTTTCGAATCTGAACTCCAGCCCGGTAACATGTGTCGTCGCTTCGAGAATGCTTTTCCCGAGCGGGCTGGACTGGAGCCCAAACATCCTCGTCGCTGCCGGATTGACGCCGACTATCCTCTCCTCGAGGTCTATTACAAGCACGCCGTCTGTAACACCGGAGAAAAGGGCGTGGTGCGCAACCGGAACAACGTCCAGCAGACGCACGCCGAAGATACCCCACGCAAGAACTGCTCCCGAGACCGCGAATGACAAGGGAGTGAGGTCGAAGCCCGGATAAGGGCTCAAATCCGCCATGTAGACGAAGTTGCTTGCCACAGGAATCAACGCGGCGATGACGAGCGCCACGGTCTGACCTTTCCGCAACCGAGGCGAACTGATCGCGGCGTAAAAGAGCCATATGCAGCCGAAGACGACACCCGTGTAGGAAAACGCCATCACCAACCAGATCGCGAGCCCGTGCTGGTAAATCAGCACGGAACCCGGTTCGTCGGTAAGTGGCACAATCGAAGGCCAGACAAGACCGTGGAACTCATTGGTGAATACGAGAAGCAGAAGCGCCGCTGGAACACCCCAGATCACTGCCTGAACACGCCGGGTCAACCATCTTTCGAACCGGCTGAATGTGAGCGCGAACGTAACCCAGAGCGGGGGAATCGTGAGTATTCCGAGGTAACTTGCTTTCGACCAGAGAATCTTGCCCGCTGCGGACGCCGTCAGCATTTCTGCCATTCCGGTGAACGTCCACACCGTGATAGATGTCATCAACCCCGCAAAGCAGGCTGCTCCCGGCGTTTTGCGCTGCAACCAGGCGTACAATGCGATTACGGAAGTGACGGCGGACGTGACCGCCAGTATGGCCGCGAAGGTGCTCTGCGCATGGATCATGCAGGCAAATTCCCGTCAAATGGCTGCGGAACGGCGCTTAACGTTGCGCCGGTTCGACTTCCTCGATCGTTTTCTGTTGGTAAACACCGATGAGGCGATTATCATGTACTAGACGAACTTCGCACACGCAGAACGAATATATGTGGGAGCATTTGTGGCAGGAAGTCCTGAACGTGGGTCACTTGTGTCGTATCACGGGGGGCACACGCTGTACGATGGAACGGGGCGGCTCGAGGATTTTGTCCAGGCAGCGGTTCGGCAAGGGTTTGCAGGATTGGGGTTCAGCGAGCACATGCCGGCACCCCCTCGTTATCCTTACCCCGATCAGCCTTCGTGGGACGAAGCTGTTCGAAAGTTCGACCGTTACGTCGATACGGTCCAAGAGCTGAAGGTTACGTACAGAGATGAACTGCCGCTTCTGCTCGGCATAGAGGTCGAGTACCTTCCCGACGAAGAGGAGTATCTCACGGATTTTCTCGCCCGGTACCCCTTCGACTACGTGGTAGGGTCGGTGCATTATGTGGCGGGAATCGGATTCGATCACTGCCGGGAGTGGTATGACGAGGCGGCTCAGAAGTGCGGAGGCTACGAGAACCTTGCAGTTTCGTACTACACGAACGTGAGGGGGTTGCTGGCCCTGGGTGTGACGGACGTACTCGGGCATCTCGACCTCATCAACATATTCTCCCCTGCGCCAATTTCCGGGGACGATGTGGCGGAAGCGGAGGAGGCAACACTAGCGGCAGCACTGCAATGGAACGTCATCCTTGACGTGAACGGGCGCGGGCTCATCAAACCGTGCAAGCAGATATATCCCCGCGCGGAACTACTCAGGAAAGCGCGCGAAATGGGGATTCCGGCCACCTTCGGAGATGATTCCCACGCACCTGATCAGGTGGGGGCACGGCTGGACGAAGTGCGCGCGTCGATGCGTGTTGCGGGATATCAGACGGTAACCGCATTGTTGCCCGACGGGCACCAGATTCAGCGAGTCGAATTGCCATTATAGGAGTCACCATTTTGCAATTGGGTCGCCGTCTGTGGTCCAGCAAGTCTATCAGAAGAGCGCTGCTGGGGCTTCTTGTCGGCGCCGCGGTCTGTTCGCTCCACCCTGACCGCGCAGTCCTGATTCCTTTCCTGTTCTGGTCGGTCCCGACGCATTCGATGCTGATGGTTCCGAATGAGCCAGCGGCAATTGCCGCCGTCCAGATGCTCATCAGAAAAACCTCCCTCTACGACGCTGCGTTGCTGGTAGCACTTACTGCCGCAATCGGCGCGGGCGTCGCCTGCGTGATTGACCAGACCGTGCTTCAGTGGTTTGCACGCAAGGACCGACTCCGCGGCTTCTTGAACCATTCTTTCACCGGGCGCGCAGTAGAATGGTTTCGCGTATGGCCATTCGGGACGGTTTTCGCATTCGCCCTCCTGCCACTGCCCTTTTTTCTCGTCCGATTCCTCGCCGCGGCAGCGCAGTACCCGATAGAACGGTACACTGCGGCGACCATGCTTGGCCGCATTCCGAGGATATTCCTTCTCTGCGTCATCGGCGGCTTCTGGGTGATGCCGCCCTGGGTCGTGGTTGCGCTGGTTGTGGCGGCACTGGGGACCGCCTCCGTTGTACCGAGGCGATTGGTGCGCATCCGAAGCACCGTCTCGCAAAGCGTCGAAACCGACTGACGCGACTCCTTCCCATGCTTCTCTACGCAGAAACACATTACCCCCGATACTGGCTCAGCCGCATACGCAGGGCTGAGCCGGAAATCGTGGTGGATATTCCCTGGCGTGTGGAGCCAGGCGCGGGGATCCCCGTTCTGCTTCTCGTTCACCACGCGAATCGCTACCCTGTCCTGCTCGAATCCGTTTCCGTAACCGTCAATGCCGGCACTTCCGGTTGCACAACCGCAGAGTTTCCCCTTCACACTGCAATCAGCACCCAGTACTGGTGGAAGCTGCTCACTCTTCCTCCCCTCGCCGCCGGAACCACGGCTGAAATCGTGCCTGTCATCCGGTATTCGGTGAAGGGACGCTCGCGGGAGATGGTGGCGGACAACTACCGCGGGACATCGCACCAGCCGTTCCGTGTGCATGTCGCACAGGAGCCGTACCCCCTTCCTGCAGGGTGGTACGCAGGTGACGTGCACGTTCACACCGAGTTCACCAGGGATCAAATCGAGTTCGGGCCACCTATCGCGGCGCTTGCCACCATCGCGCAGGCAATGGGGTTGCATTGGTTCTGCGCAACCGATCATTCCTACGATCTTGACGATCGGGAAGACGATTTCCTGCGAAACGACCCTGCGTTTCCCCGCTGGAACCGGATGTTACGGGATTGCGCGGTCCCCCGGGAACATTTCTGCGTTATCCCGGGCGAGGAAGTATCCTGCGGCAATGCGGAGGGAAGGAATGTCCACCTGCTGGCCCTCGGCATCCACGAACATGTTCCGGGGAAGGGGGACAGCGCGGAGCGACCGTTCCGGAACCGCCCCGACCATTCCATCACGGAAGTAATTGACCTTGTGCAGCGGCAGGGAGGGTTGGCGCTGGCCGCGCATC
>JAKPPK010000265.1 GCA_029547385.1 Candidatus Latescibacterota bacterium | reverse complement strand
TTCGCCGTGTTCATTCTCGGAATCGCGGTGGTTCGCACCCGGCGCCGGAGCGAGGCATGAGACGCATCCTGGAAATCGTGCGGAAGGAATTTGCGCAACTCCGGCGCGACCGGCGGTTGCTGGGGATCCTCATTGTTGCGCCGGTATTCCAGCTTTTCATCCTCGGGTACGCCGCGACGACGGATCTGCGGGAGGTTCCCGTTGCGGTGTGCGACATGGACAGGTCGGCGTCCAGCAGGAGCCTTCTGGACGCGGTGAGCGCAAGCGGGGATTTCCGCCTGCGGTATTTCGTGGACGCGCCGCAGGAACTGGATGTGTATCTCGACCGCAACAAGGCGGACCTCGCGCTTGTCATTCCGCGGGACTACGGACGAAGGGTTATCCGGGGAGAAGCCGCGACGGTGCAGGTTCTGGTAGATGGAACGCGAACGAACGCGGGGCTTGCGCTGAGCCAGCTTTCGGGTGCAATCGGCCAGCACGCGCAATTCATACTGCTTGACCGCCTGACGAAGCGCGGTATTTCCGACGAGCGCCCGGAGGTTCAACTGGCGACCCGGGTCTGGTACAATCCGGAGTTGAAGAGCCGGAATTTCATGCTCCCGGGGGTGCTGGCGCTTGTGCTCCTGATTATTGCGACGGCGGCGACATCCATGGCGATCGTGCGGGAAAAGGAAAACGGGACGATTGAACAGATCATCGTGACGCCGATCCGTTCTCTGGAATTGATCGCGGGAAAATTGATCCCGTTCGCGATTGTCGGGATGGTGGAGGTTCTGCTGGTGCTTTCGGTAGCGACGCTGTGGTTTCGGGTGCCGTTGAAGGGGAGCGGGGTGCTCCTGCTGACGCTGACGTTCCTTTTCGTCATCACGACTCAGGGCATGGGTCTGTTCGTATCCACGGTTTCGCGGACGCAGCAACAGGCGATGATGATCATCATCTTTTTCATTGCGCTGCCGATGATTCTGCTCTCCGGTTTCGTGTTCCCGATTGAGAACATGCCAAAGCCGATACAGCCGATTACGTATCTGATGCCGCTGAGGTATTTCCTCGTCATTGTGCGGGGGATATTCCTGAAGGGCGTGGGGATGGAGGTGCTGTGGCCGCGGGTGGTAGCGCTGGCGGCGTTCGCGTTCGGGATACTGGCGCTTGCGGTGGCACGATTCCAGAAGCGGGTGGGGTAGGACGGACGGCCCGTGGTCGGGGTGTTGAGACCGGTGCGGTGGTGGAACATGAACGAATCTTCATTGTCGTTATAGCGCCTCTTCATTGTTCCCTTTTACTTTTTCCTTTCCTGAACGAGTGACCGGACTGAAGCCTCTCCGGAGCCGTGAATGACCTTTCGAGCGCGCATCCTGTTTGCCGTTGTGGCGGTGTTTGCGGCGTGCGTGGTTCCGCATGCGGAACCGTATGCGGATTCCAGCCGTGTTTCTCCGTGCAACGCGCGGACCGCGTTCGCGCTCGGTCTTGTGGTACCGGGGGGAGGGCAGTTTTACCTTGGCGACCGCGCGGGGGGGATTCAGGCCGTCATTACGGATGTGATCCTGTTTGAAGCGCTTCGGAGGAACGACGCCACGATTTCCGGGGTTGTTTTCTTCATCGGCGCGGTACACGTTGTTGAAGCGCTGTTTGCCACGCGGGAGTGCACACTGAGAAACGCCGCTATGCGGCCCAGGGTTACGGAGGCCTTCCCGGAGCGGCGCGAAGCTCCGGCGATCGGGCTGGCGGCGGCGTTCCCGATTTCCCGCTGATCTGCCTTCTGGCGCGCAGGTGCCCTGTAGAAAGAACCTATCAGAATGCAACGCAGACGAACGATATTGATTATCGCGGACGGGACGCGCCCGGACGTGCTCGGGGAGTTGATCGCGGCCGGGGAACTCCCGGCGATTGCGCAGGCGTTTCCCGAGCCGGCAATGCGTCGCCCGGCGGTGAGCGTGTTTCCTTCCACGACGGGTCCGGCGTTTCTCCCGTTCCTGACCGGAATGTACCCGGGCGATTTGAACATGCCGGGTATCCGCTGGTTTGACCGCGGCGCGTGGGCTGAGCGGAACGGTGATCCGCCGTTCCGGAGCTACGT
>JAKPPK010000488.1 GCA_029547385.1 Candidatus Latescibacterota bacterium | reverse complement strand
CGGCCATATGACGACGCGATCCAGCCGGGAGACATGCCCGATTCCACCCGAACGACCTTCTCGATGCCTTGACGGGGTCCCTGGACAGACATCCCTATCCAGGCCGATCGCCCGTTTCGTGCATGAAAGTTCCTACACGCCATCCCCGGTCGCCCTGGATCAGGACGGCGTGCTTGAGGTCTCTTCGTTCGGCTGGTACTGGAACGACGTCGACTGGTACCGTTTCCGCCTGGACTGGCCAGGATGGGTCCGCGTGACAGCCAGTATCGACTGGGCGGAGGATGAACTGGGGAATCCGCTGGTGGATCACAACGGCAGCATCATCAGAATGGGCGCGGCTGGTCCCGAGGACATCGAGGAACGCATCGAGTGGTTCACTCCCTACAACGACAACTGCACCGTGAACGTGTCGGAAGGCTATGTTTTCGGGGGCACCGACTACTACCTCAGGACATTTTCAGCGCCTGGAAATACCAGTGTCCCGTATTTTGTCCGGATTGAATACGGTACAGGCGATTTCGAATCAGCGCAGCCCAATGTGGCGGGCGCCATCGTGGGGGCGGCCGAGGAAGCGGTGAATGCTTACGATCTTGGGGATCTGGCCCTGGGCGGCAGCCTGACGGTCAGTTCGTATTCCTGGCACAGCAACGACTGGGACTGGTACAAATTTACCGTGCCTGAAGGCGCCGCTCAGAACGCGACGGTCACGTGGGACTACACCACGACCTACAACGCCAGGGGCTGGCACTCATGCCCCGACAACCAGGACGGCATCGAAAACTGGATGTACCTGTTTGAAGGCTCTGATCTTGAGTTTCCCGGTGTCGCCCAGGGATACGTTGACAATGCTCCCGTTCAGACGATGACGTGGCCGGTAGTGGCCGGACAGACTTACCACATCGTCGTGATGTCCCGTGAAGGATTCGATCAGGTCAACCCGTACACGCTCACCGTCGTCGGCTCGATCTGACGCGGCGTGACCATCGTCATCGCAATTCGGTATTGACCCCAGCGGCTTTCCACTTCGCGGCGATTTCCTTGATATCGCGGCTGGTTCCGGTCGAAATGGCGTCCATCGCGGCGGTAACCTTGTACCCGCGGTTCAGAGCCCCGTTGATGGTGTCGTCGACGCAGTAGAAAGCGTCTATTCCGACGATTACGACATGGTCGACGCGGTTGTCGCGCAGCCACCGATCCAGGTCCGGGTTCGAGAACGCGTCTCCCCTGGTCTTTGTGAAGACCGGAATGGCGGTCAGCGAGGGCAGGCGCGCATCCATCCTGCTGCCAGGTTCGTCGGGCGCTGCGAGCCCTCCCATCATGAATCTGAGCACCGGCGACTCGTAGATCGCCCTGATGTAGGCGACCGGTCTGCCCGTGGCCACTGCCTGGGCGACCAGATCGCCGGCGCGCCTCACGGTGTCGTCGGCATTCAGGATGTTCTTGACGCGGCCCGGCCCCGTGAAGTCTTCCTGCAGGTCAACGACCAGCAGCGCGGTCTGCGGGTTGTCGTACCTGCCGATATCCGGACCATCGGTGGGAGCGCCAATCCAGAGGAACCATACGGTCGCCAGTGTGAACAGGACCAGCACTGCGACTGTAATCAAGGCAACAACTGTCTTCTTCCCATCCGGACACGTCCCACACGACTCCCCGCACACGGGGTCCGGGCCGCACTCCATTATCCCACACGCTGGTTCACAGTCGGAACCACACCCAGATTGCACCAACAACAAAAGGAAGACCGCCAGTACCGACGAAA
>JAKPPK010000481.1 GCA_029547385.1 Candidatus Latescibacterota bacterium | reverse complement strand
CGGGTTCGGACTCATTTTTGTCGGCATCTTTTTCGTGCTGCAGTTTGTCCACCCCGCGTTCAAGCTCAGTACTTCACCTTACATCATTTTCCTGGGCTTCGTGATTTTCGCGCTCGGAACCATCGTGACGGTCATCGTCGTGGGCAAGTTCAACTGGGAACTTAAGCGGATGAAGATGGCAGCGAGCGGCATGCATGAAACGGACGTGGGCCGTTTGCAGGCTACTGCCGCCGCAATAGCGCTGGGTATCAACAATCTGCGGAAACGCCCTATGCGAACCGGCCTTACCGCGGTTACGATAGCGATTCTGACCTTCAGCGTCCTTTCTTTCACTTCGGTGGTGACCGAACTGAAGTTCTACAAAATCAAGCGGGATAATCCCCCTGCGTATGACGGGATGCTCGTGAGGGACCGCAACTGGTTCGGACTGCAGGCGAGCGTTCTCGATTACGTCCAGACTGCGTTTCGCGGCAAAGCGCTCATTACGCCGCGGAGTTGGTACATGGCGCAGATGAAGGCCGACAAGGCATTTATTGATTTCCGCAATCCCGCAAACGACAAACGGAGTTTTGCCTCGGGAATCCTCGGTGTTGAGGCAGATGAAGCGAAGGTTACCGCGCTGGACAAAGCACTTGTGGCGGGACGCTGGTTTGCGCCGGGCGAACGTGGTGTGTGCATTCTTCCCTCTCGGATGGCGGAGCTGGCCGGAGTAACCGCCGCCGATGTCGGCACCGCGAAACTCGAGATGCTCGGAAGGGTGTGGACGGTTATCGGGCTTGTGGACGAGCAGGGGATCTCCAGACGCCCGGACCTTGACGCGGAAATTTTGACACCGGTTGACCTTGTGGCAGAACAGCAAAGGCAAACCGAAGCGTCCGCGGAAGATCCGACGCAGATGGCGGAAGCACCCATACAGACGTTCACGCACATTGCTCCAGAGAATGTCCTGATTCTGCCGCATGTGGATGTCATGGAAATGGGTGGCATGCTGCGGTCCGTGGCGGTGAGCAATTTTGCGGAACCGCACGAAATGCTTTCGCAGATTGAGGGCTTCATGTCCCGCGTGGCACTTACCACATTTGTCGGGCACGACAACAAGGTGGAAGTGTACAGCAGTCTTGGTGCGACATCGCTCAAAGGTTTGTCGAACCTGGGTGTACCGATCGTAGTGGCGGCGCTGATTGTCCTTAACACAATGCTGGGCGCGGTGTACGACAGGAAGCGGGAGATCGGTATCTTCGCGACGATTGGTCTTACCCCGTTCCACATTGCCGCTCTGTTCATCGCGGAAGCGTGCGTATTTGCGGTGATTGGGGCCGTGTGGGGGTACCTTATCGGACAGGTGCTCGCCATTGCGCTGAGCCAGACCAGCCTTCTCGCGGGCATGTCGCTGAATTACTCCTCCCTTTCGGCGGTTGCTTCCACGCTGATAGTGATGGCTACCGTTGTACTTTCCTCTCTGTATCCCGCCAAAGTTGCCGCCGATAGCGCAGTGCCGGATGTCACCCGCCGATGGTCATTCCCGCCGGCGGACGGCGATTACTGGCGCTTCGATTTCCCGTTCACCGTGGGCGAAAGCGACGTCATCGGCCTTTACGCGTACCTGCAGCGGGTTCTGGAGGCATACGGCGCCGGATCAGCAGGGGAGTTCGTTGCGCAGAACGTGGAACTTGAGGCTCTTGAGGTGAAGGAAGGCGAGGACCCGCAGTATCGGTTGTCGTTCCGGACCTGGTTGGCGCCGTACGACCTCGGCATCAGTCAGGACGTTCAGATGGACGCGGTGCCGACCGGCGAGTATCGAATTTACCGGATCGAAATGACGATCCACAGACTGAGTGGCGACGTTGATTCGTGGCAACGGATCAACCGTGGTTTCATGAACGTCATGCGGAAGCGCTTCCTCGTGTGGAGAACTATCCCCCCGGCTCTCAAAGACGAGTACCGCGAGAGAGGCAAACGGATATTCAGGGGCGAGACTGTGGGAAGTACGGTCAATGTCGATGGCTAACACGCTCCCGTCAGGAGAGTAGACGTGGCGACGGATTCTACGGAAGTACGAACAAAACCCGCGCGGCCAGAAGACCTGGCGGATGTCGAAGAACCCTTTACCGACGGGTTCAACTGGAACACGATCATGGCGATGCTGTTCATCGGTATCGTCATGATGCCCGGTGCCATATATCTGGGTCTGGTTGCGGGCCAGGGCATGGGTGGTGCGGCAGAATGGGTTACCATCATCCTTTTCCTGGAGATTACGAAGAGATCGTTTATTACCCTGAAACGGCAGGAACTGATCCTCATCTACTGGTCGGCGTCGATGCTGGTCAGCGTTGCCGGATCAGGCCTTTCCGGCGGTATTTTTGCCGGGCTGATATGGAACCAGTTCTTTGTTCAATCCCCGCAGGCTGAAGCGATCGCGGCGTATATACCGACATGGTATGCACCACCGAAAGGCAGTGCGGCGCTGCTTGAGCGCACGTTCATGGATGCGGTGTGGATTCAGCCTGTCGCGGTCGTCGTCATAAGTACGATCCTGTTTCAAATTGTGTCGCTTTCGCTCGGGTACGTGATATTCCGGATCACGAGCGACATCGAGCACTTGCCCTTCCCGATGGCTCCGGTGGCTGCGGGTGGCGCAACTGCCCTGGCGGAGACATCCACGAAAAGTGAAACGTGGCGTTGGCGGATCTTCTCCATCGGCACCGTTATCGGCCTTATCTGGGGCACTATCTACGTCGTCATACCAACGCTTTCGGGAACCTTCCTGACTCAAGCAGTAGCGATTCTTCCCATCCCCTTCCTTGATTTCACGGTGAACCTGCGTTCCCTTCTCCCGACCGCCGTGCTTGCCATCAGCACGGACATGAGCACGCTTCTCGCCGGATTCGTATTCCCGTACTGGACCGTGATCGGGATGTTCATCGGTTCCATGGTGAAGAACTTCGTTGTGAACCCGATGCTGTACAACTACGGAATCCTTCATCGATGGGAGCCGGGAATGTCGCTGATTCCGACGACAATCGCGGTGGAGTTTGATTACTGGCTCTCCGCAAAAATCGGGATGGCGGTGGCAGTGTTTGTCATCAGTTTCTATGCGGTAATCCGCAAACTGATTACGGGGAAGGACGAGATCAGCGAACGCCCGACGGACAACCTCGACCCGGAGAAAGTGGGCCCGGGAAGTGGACGTGGCGACCTCCCGCTGTGGATTCCGATCACCGCATGGTTCGTATGCACCACGAGTATCGTTTTCTTTGTGCATTACCTTGTGCCCGATTTCCCTTGGTGGATCACCGCATTCTTCGGTTTCATCTTCACGCCGATTCTGAGTTATATCTCCGCGAAGATGACGGGAATCACCGGAAGCGCCGCCGGGACATCCTTCCCTTACGTGCGCGAGGGTGCGATTTATCTTTCGGGGTACCAGGGGGTTGCGATATGGTTCGCGCCGTTGCCGATTGGCGACTACGGCGGGTTCTCATCCACCTTCCGGGTGCTTCAGCTGACGCGCACGAAGTTCATCAGTTACATCAAGCTGATCGTGGCGAATCTGCTGATTCTCACGACCTTCAGTTTCATCTTCTGGACACTGATCTGGCGGATGACTCTGATTCCGTCCTCGGAATTCCCGTACGTGCAGAAAATGTGGCCGTACTTCGCGACGATGCAGGCGCTGTGGGCATCCAGCACGTTGCCGGGGGGGAACAGCCTGATGCAGGGGATCGTGACGATGCCGAAACTGGTATCGGGGTCGATCACGGCGTTCGGTCTGTATGGAATCGTTCTGCTGTTCAAGGCGCCGCTGAGTCTGTTCTACGGTATGATCGGTGGCCTGACCGGTTTCCCCACCGGCACCTATTTGCTCTTTGCAGGGGCAATGTTGAACCGGTTCTACTTCTACAAGAAGTTCGGGCAGGCAACGTGGGCAAAATACGCGCCGATCCTGCTTGCGGGCTACGGATGCGGCATGGGTCTGGTCGCCATGTCCTCCATTGCAGTGTCGCTGATTGTGAAAAGCGTGTCTCAGGTTATCTTCTGAGGCACGTGTGCCGGGGCAAGCTGAACAAACGGGCGCCTTTCGCGGGCGCCCATTTCATTGAGGCGGCGTCAGATGG
>JAKPPK010000480.1 GCA_029547385.1 Candidatus Latescibacterota bacterium | reverse complement strand
CGGAACAGGGTCTTTTCGAAGAAATCCCGCCCGAACGCCGATCCCATGGTGTGGAACTGCGAACTGGAGGTGGACATGGCCGCGGAAAGCAGAGTAATCATGAACAGGTACACGAACCAGACCGGCATCGCGCTGTTGACGTACAGGGGAATGATGGAATCAATGTTCCCCTTGGCAACCGCCAGTGAGATGGCCTTGTACGCGGTGTGCTCGTAGAAGAACACGTTGGAGAGAGCGCCAACCACGAAGGCAACTCCCGTCATCGCCAGGATGAAGATTCCGCCGCTCAATACCGCGCGGTTGAGCTCGCGGCTGCTCTTCACCGTCATGAAGCGCACGACGAGTTGCGGCTGCGCCAGCACGCCGATGCCAACTCCCAGCACGATCGTCGAGACAAGCTGCCACCAGAGCGGCGAACCGAGCGCAGGCATGCTGGTCCACCCCTGATGCCCGATCGCGGCCAGTTTCGCGGGAACCTTGTCCGCCATGTTGGTAAGCGCCTGGTGGGAGTCTATCACTCCGCCCAGCGTGGAATACGTGTAGACCGCAAGCACCAGCATCCCGACGAACATGATCGTGCCCTGCAGGGCGTCGGTATACATGACGCCTTTCAGGCCGCCCGCCAGCACGTACGCGCAGATGATGAGCGTGTAGATCAGGATGGCCGTGTTGTAGTTGACCCCCGCGAACGTGTTTTCAATGAAGCGCGCGGCCCCGATCAGCACCGCGGAGGCGTACAACGGCATGAGCAGGAAAATGGTGATGCCGGCGAACCCCTGGATGAACCGGGAATCAAACCGGCGCCCCAGGAATTCGGGAAACGTGTGGGCGTCGAGATTGCGCCCGATTTTCCGGGTTCTCTTCCCGAACACCACAAAGGCGATGAAGATGCCGAAAAAGATGTTCAGGAACGTGAGCCACAAAAGCCCCATTCCGAACAACGCAGCCGCGCCGCCGAATCCCACAATCGCGGACGTGCTGATGAAGGTGGCGCCGTACGACAGCGCCATGATGTACGGGTGTGTGCTCCTTCCCGCAACAAGGTAATCTGTTGCGTTTTTCGTCTTCCGGTAGCCGTAATATCCCAGATACGCGACAACAAACAGGTAGACGACTACGATGACGGTAAGGATTGCGAAATTGTCCATCTGGTATCCCCCGAGGAATCAATGGTGTTTCGATCGTCTGCGTTCAATCGTGAACCACGTGGTG
>JAKPPK010000478.1 GCA_029547385.1 Candidatus Latescibacterota bacterium | reverse complement strand
CACATACTCGAAACCGAACGGCATCACGTCCCGCACCACGATGTTCGACAGGCTGTCGGCAGTGCTCAGGTTCTCCAGCGCGATTCGGTAGACCACGAAATCGCCCGGCTCCGCGGTGGTGATGTCGGATGTCTTCGTGATACGGAAATACGGCACCGTCACCAGGTCATCCGCCCTGTTCGAAGCGATCTTGAACGCCCCGACGCTCGCGTTCGCGGTGTTGGGGATCGGGTAGTCGCCCGGCGTCAGATCGCCGCGTGGTTCCGTCGCGAACGCGAACGTCCGCACGGTGTCGCTCGTCGCGCCGGAGACCTGCCACGTCAACGTATGTGTGCCAGCATCGTACGTGGCGGCGGGAACGCTGCTTCCCGCGAGATACACAAGCTCCGCCGGCAGCGGATCTTCTACGGTGATCTTCCCGGCGTACCCCGGCGGCGTCTTCAGGCGGATTTCGTAATGGATTTCTTTCCCGACAAGCGCCGGCGGCGTCACAACTGCCTTCGTGATGGAAATCGAGGATGCGCTGCGCGAAACCACATCCGCCTGCGAGGACACCGGCAGCCCGCCCGTGAACTGCGCCCACGCGGCGTTTGTCAGAATCACACCCTGATCCGCCGCCTCAGCGCGGACGTGGAGCGTATCGCTGGCGCCGGGTTGCAGGTCGCCGACATTCCAGGTCAGGACGCCGCCATTGGACGTCGTCGCATCGGAAGAAACCAGCGTCCACCCGCTGTTCAGGGTGTCGGTCACCGTCACGGACGGCGCGACATCGTTCCCCACGTTGACGACCACGATGGCGAAGTCCACCGTTTCACCGTAGCTCGTCGTATCGGTGGAGGCGAGCTTCGAAAACTTCAGCACCGGCGTCTTCGGGAACATCGGAATGTTGTACGCAACCGTCTCGATATCAGGAACCGTGACCGGACCGTTGGTGAGCCCGAACGAGTTCGGCCGCGCGATCTGCAGCCCGTCCCCGGAGGACACCGTCATCATGATGGTCGACGCGCCTTCCGCCGTCGGTCGAACGGTGAGGTGCATCCTGCGCGGCGGATACGTCGTCCCGGACGGCGGGTCAACCGTCATGATGTACCGCGCCGGGTTCGCCACCGTGCCGACCTGCGACGAACTGAACAGGAACGCATACCGGCCATCCGCAGGGGTTACGAACGGGTTGATGTTGTTCACGTTCGGTGGCACGCCGGTCCCGTTGAGAAGCGGAATCGCCAGCACGCGTTCATCAAGGTTCCGCAGCGTTACTGTGCTGCCCGGGATGAGCGCCGTGGTGACGGCATCGAACACCCGCCCGAACGGGTCAATCAGCACATCGGCGTTCAGCACCACTTCGCCAAGATTATTCGTGCGCGACGACACCGGCACCGTAAAGACGTCCCCGTCTTCCATCTTCACGCGCAGGAAGTAGCTCCCCGGCAGAAGGTTCTGGAAATCGTACCGGCCCATGGCGTCGAGAATCGCCGTCGCCACCACGTTGCCATTGGCATCCAGCAGCTCAACCGTCAGGCCGGCATACCGCGCGCCCGATTCCTCATTGCGCGCGTGAACCATGCCCGCGATGGCGTTCCGTGGCGGTGACGTGGACCCGTCCATGTTAACGACGATCGTCTGCAGAACGCCCACCATCACGTCCGCGCCGGTCACCCGGTCGGTCACGTGCACGTGGAGCTGATACGTCCCCGGCGGAATGTCAGGAACCACGAACACACCGTTTTCGTCGAGTTCAACGAATATCGAGATGGGGTCGCCTGTTACCGTGGTTCCCACAAGCTCCACCTCAACGCGGAGCGCCGGGTCATTCGCCCGCACCTCCACATTCCGGGTCTGGTCGTACACACGCACCGCAACGGCGCCCGGCAGGATGATGAGCTTGATGACGTCCGAATCAAATCCGCGGAACGACGCCACCACCCGCGCGGTGTCGTTCGCCGCCAGAATCGGGGCGGTAAGGATCGTCACCGCTTCCCCGTTGCCGCCCGATACCGGCACTTCGATCCGTTGCGTGTCGTTCGAGAACTTGCCCTTGTCCGCCGTGAAGACGACAATCGTTCCGTCCGGCAGCGGCCGGTCGAGGTCATCGGTTACGCGGGCAGTGAGCCTCGATTGATCCGTTCCGTTCGCCACGATGGTGCGCGGCTCCGGCGTAAGTTTGATCCACGTGGGGAGAACCGTTGTCTGACCCGTCACCACGGCCGTGCCGCCGGTTGAGGTCGCGGTGTCGTTGTAAGAGGTCTGAAGTATGTCCCCCGGTTGCGCAAACAGCGTCCCGTCATGGTCAGGGCCTGCGCTCTGACCGTAATAGGTGGGCAGGGAACCGGAAAACACGCCGGTTCCCTGCCCGGTTTCGTACAACACCAGGGTCTCAACCTCGCCCGTGCGCGGGTTCGTCACGGTCACGTGCACCGTGTCAATCGCGTTGGGGAGGTAGTTCCGGTCGGGGTCGGTAAGAAGAACCGTAATATTCTCACCGGCGACGATCTGTGTGGTCTGGGAAATCGTACCGTCCGTTCCGACGACACTCCCGAGCACCGGCGTAACAACAGTGTTACTCAGGAGGGAGAACTGGAAGCCGCCGTTGTCGAAATACGTGAGGGAGGCCTGACTGGTGATCAGTGTTCCCGGCGGCGTAACGGCGTACACACTGGTCGCTGCCACGCACATGGCGGCGACCAGTAGGTACACCCGTTGCCGAAGACGCGAGAACATCTATCAGTCCCGATTCTGCTTTTTGTCGTCAGTGCGCCCCTCTCCCGCCCGAAGGACGGGAGAGGGGCATGAACATGCTCAGTTCAATTCACGCGTCGTGCGTCAGTCAATCTTGACGTCGAACGTGAAGGTGTTGCTGCTGCCCGGGCCCATCGCGGTGAAGCGAACCTGGATGGCGCCGCCCTCGAATCTCGCGCCGTCACCGTCAATCGCGTCGGTGCGTGCGATTCCGTTCACTTTGATCGTTCCGGCCTGATACGTCGTGTTGGTCGGAATCATGTCCACGATCTGCAGGGCGGTTGCCGTGCCGTGACCGTTGTTCGTCACGACGACCGTGTACGTGAGCACGGTCCCCGGAGGCTGCGCTCCCGTCGGGGAAACCGACTTGACGATGGACAGAACGGGCCCATGAACGGTCGTGGTCAGTGTCACCGTACCGGTCACCGTCGGATCAACACTCGATGCAATCGTTACGGTGGTTGCATCGACCGTCATGTCCACCGTACCAGGGGTCACCACCACCGCCACGATGATGTGGGCAACGGTGCCGGCCGGGATGCTTCCCGTATCCACCTTGCCGTCGCCGTCGGTGTCCGTCAACAGCACGTCACCGTCGTCGCCGGCGATTCCGTTGTTGTTGGCATCCAGCCAGATCTGGTTGGTGAAGCCCTGCGTGGACGACGTGGTGAAGTCGAATACATCATTCGAGTTGCCGCCGTTCGTCACGCTGAAGCGGTACAACAACGTGTCGCCCGGTTGGCCGGTGAGCGCCAGCGAGGTGTTGGAAAGCGTGACGTACGGCTTCGCCGCCACGGTGATGTCACCCGGCGTACTGCTCACTGCCGGAAGTAGAGGGCCACCCGATGTGGAGCTGTACAACACCGAGGCAACGTTCGATATGCTGGTTCCCGCCGCAACTCCCGCGTTCACGGTCGCCTGGAAGAAAAGCCAGCCTTCTTGACCGGCCGGGGAGTCACCCCAGTTGATGGTTACCGTGTTTGCCGCGGTGATTCCGAAATCAGCCGAGTCATCCCCGGTGGCATCCGTCTGCGGCGTAGCCGTCGCATATGTTCCG
>JAKPPK010000437.1 GCA_029547385.1 Candidatus Latescibacterota bacterium | reverse complement strand
ATAACCTTGGCAACGACACCGGCGCCGACGGTCTTGCCACCTTCACGGATAGCGAAGCGCAGACCTTCTTCCATGGCGATCGGGGCAATCAGCTTGACCGTGATCGACACGTTGTCACCGGGCATGACCATTTCCTTGCCTTCTGGCAACTCGATGGCACCGGTCACGTCCGTGGTACGGAAGTAGAACTGGGGACGGTAGTTGTTAAAGAACGGCGTGTGACGGCCGCCTTCGTCTTTGCTCAAGACATAGATCTCGCCCGTGAAGTGGGTGTGGGGCTTGATGGAGCCCGGTTTGCACAGCACCTGGCCGCGCTGGACGTCTTCACGCTTGGTGCCGCGCAGCAAGATGCCGACGTTGTCGCCTGCCTGGCCTTGGTCGAGCAGTTTGCGGAACATTTCGACGCCTGTGCAGGTGGTCTTCTGGGTGTCATGGATACCGACGATTTCGATTTCTTCGCCGACTTTGATGATGCCGCGTTCGATACGGCCGGTCACCACGGTGCCACGGCCAGAGATGGAGAACACGTCTTCAACTGGCATCAGGAAGGCACCGTCCACTGCACGCTCTGGCAGGGGGATGTAGGTGTCCAGGGCTTCGGCGAGTTTGATGATGGAGCCTTCACCGAGTTCACCTTTGTCGCCTTCCATGGCGAGTTTGGCCGAGCCGTGGATGATGGGGGTCTTGTCACCGGGGAAGTCGTACTTGTCCAGGAGTTCGCGCACTTCCATCTCAACGAGTTCGAGCAGTTCGGCGTCGTCCACCATGTCGCACTTGTTGAGGTAGACAATGATGTAAGGAACACCCACCTGGCGTGCCAGCAGGATGTGTTCGCGGGTTTGAGGCATGGGGCCGTCAGCTGCGGAGCAGACCAGGATGGCGCCGTCCATTTGGGCGGCACCGGTGATCATGTTTTTCACATAGTCAGCGTGGCCCGGGCAGTCGACGTGGGCGTAATGGCGGTTGGCGGTTTCGTATTCAACGTGGGCGGTGTTGATGGTGATGCCGCGGGC
>JAKPPK010000430.1 GCA_029547385.1 Candidatus Latescibacterota bacterium | reverse complement strand
CAGACGAAATGTTCCGTGCCTGGTGGGAAGTTTCGTTTCCGCCCTGCGGACAATTATGGAATCTGTCCCTCCGTATGTGCGTTCCTGTTCCGCGATTTCCCGGACGCTGATCCGGGGGAGGCGGTGCCGCAGGCAAAATCGCGCGAGAGCCGCGCCCCGCTTCATGGAGCCGTCGCGGGAAAGTATTTCGCAGATTACCGCGACAGCCGGTTCCCCGTTTTCGGAAATCCGGCGGACAAGGGAAACTGACGCCTCGGTATGGCCCCGGCGCTCCGAAAGCCCGCCGGGCTTTGCGGTTAAGGGAAACAGGTGTCCGGGTTTTCTGAAGTCGGCTCCGGTTGCCGCGGCTCCGGCCAGCGCCCGTATTGTCCTGGTGCGATCTTCAGCCGAGATGCCGGTCGTGGTGGAAAGCGCGTCCACGGATACGGTAAACGCGGTACGGTGGGGATCGGTGTTGGTCTCGCACATGCGTGAAAGATCCAGGTCCCGGGCTCGTGACTCTTCCATCGGCACGCAGATGAGACCCCGCCCGTGCTTGATCATGAAGTTGATCCTCGGTGCCGTCGCGTATCGGGCGGCCATTACGAGATCTCCTTCGTTTTCGCGGTCCTCGTCGTCGGTTACCACGATCATGCCGCCCCGTGAAAGCTGCCGCAATGCCCGTTCATACGTTGTCGTCATTGGCTATCTCCTGTAAATCCGTTTTCCTGCAGTGTTCTCAAAAAGGTTGAAGTGCGCTTTATTGTTTCCGGCGGCGCCGTTGTGCTCCGGTGCACGTACCGGGAGACCGGGTCGCATTCGATGTTGACCGGGTCGCCTGATTGTTTGTTTTTCAGCGTGGTGGCCATGCGGGTGTGCGGAATAACCGAGACGGAAAACAACCCGGTCGAAACGGACACGACGGTAAGACTGATGCCGTCAACGGCGACGGAGCCTTTTTCCGCGAGCAGGGCGGTAATCTTCCCTGCGCAGGAAATGGTATACACAAGAGCATTGCCGTCCGTGGTAACGGACTGTATGAGGCCCGTTCCGTCTACATGGCCGGTAACGAGATGCCCGTCGAGTGCGTCGCCGGCGGCAATCGCGCGTTCCAGGTTTGCTTCCGATCCGGTGCGAAGACGGCCCAGGGTGCTCCGGCGCAGGGTTTCCGGCATTACGTCCGCGCGGAAGGTACCCGCGGCAAGGTCTGTTACCGTGAGGCATACCCCGTCCACGGCGACACTGTCGCCGCGCTTGAGTGCGCCGGCGAGCC
>JAKPPK010000424.1 GCA_029547385.1 Candidatus Latescibacterota bacterium | reverse complement strand
ACGCCGGAATTTGACGATCTGGCGCGGGAGGTGGGTCTGGCGGGTCACGAAGACGGCGCTACCACCCCTGCCGAACGCGCTCGCCTGCGGGCGGAGCTGGACGGCATTGTTGCCCATATCTACGGCCTCACCGACGAGGAGTTCGCGCACATCCTCCGCGCGTTTCCCCTCGTGCCGGAAGCAACGAAAACGGCCGCGCTGGAAGCGTACCGAGATGTGGCGGCGGGGAGGATCACGCCCGAGAGGTATTGATCGGGCATGGGCGCGGACGCGGAAGAGGGGGAGTAAGGGCGGGAATCTACGGGTTGTGCATGAGGAGCACGCGATGGCAGTCAATGTGAGGGCGGGACCTGACAGCAACTGGTTCGTGTGGTGGGAGGATGAGAACGCGCCCTCTTCCCTGGCTGCCGAACGCCTATTTGCCGCTCTCTTGGAACACCGTTCCATCGCAACCGCAGCCGATAGTGAAGGCCTCAACCAGGCGAAACTCTGGGAGTTTACCGTAACGCGCGATTTCCACAACGGACTCGGCGGAGTCATCGCCGCATTGGAGGCCGCGGCGGAATTCGGCATCGAGGCGGTGTGGAACCGGGCGATGGAATTGAAGCAAACGGCGGAAGCGGTCACGGATGCGGCGAGATACGACGGAGTGTTCCGCGAGAAGGCCTTGTTGGGGGGGAAAGAGATTCTCGCTGCGCTGACTGAGGAGGGACGGACGCTGGAAAGAGCCTTCGTGTGCAGGTCGGAAAACCTCCCGGACAGGACGAAGGTCGCGTCGTGGTTCCAAAGGGTGGGTACCGCGGTCCGACGGATGGAACAAGCAGGCATGGACGTTGACGGGGTAATGCTGGTGATTGAAGGCGAACAGCGCTACTTTCTGTCCTCCCCGCGGGCGGTTGTCCCGTCTGTTCTCTGCACGATTGACCAGATTCGGCGGTTACTCGAAGATGCGGACGATCACTGGAGGGAAATGCGGAACGCTAACGACGAAGCAGATGAAGCAGAGGGAAACCGGTTCAATCTCTGGTCCTGTTGGCTTTGAGATGCCCGTACGTTGCCGGAAGCATCGAGATACCACATAAGTGCATTTGCCTTTGTCACGAATAATAGCTATTTTTCGTGACAAAGAGGATGATCCAAATATGGCAAAAAATGCTACTGGTAAGATAGTTGCGAAGGTTTGCGACGGAGGGAGGGGCAAAGCCTTCACTCCGAAAGACTTTCTCACACTTACAAGCCATGAAACCGCACGCCAGGCTCTTGCTCGACTGGCAAAAGAGGGCACGATCCGCCGGGTGATGCGTGGCGTGTATGATTACCCGCGATACAGCTCGTTCCTGAACGCACCGTCGCCGGCAGACCCCGATGCCATCGCCCACGCCATCGCCCGCAACCACGGATGGAGTATCGTTCCGACCGGGGACACCGCGCTCAATCTTCTCGGAGTATCCACGCACGTGCCTGCGCAATGGGTATACCTCAGCGATGGCCCTGCGAAACAGTATGAATGGGAAGGGGGCAAGATCACGTTCAAACACCGGACGAACAAAGAGACCTCCAGGCTCTCTCCCAAAACTGCTCTTGTGGTGCAAGCGCTGAAAAGGCTCGGAAAGGAGCGTGTGGACGAGTCGGTTGTGCACGCGCTCCGCTCGAAGCTCGATGGCAAGGACCGGGCACGCGCCGCCAGAGAGGCCCGATATGCCACGTCATGGGTGTATGAGGTGATCCGGCAACTGGCGGAGGGCAAGGCCCCCGATGCGTGACATTGCACGGCTTCCCGCGGACGACCGCAGTGATCTGTTCCGTCTGACGGCGCAGGCGATGAACGTCCACGAGGCGGCAACTGCGAACGATACCGTGCCAACGCGTGGTTGGTCCGAGGTGTGACCATTTATTGCAGTTCTTCAGGCCGCATGCAGGCATCTCGTCGTGCAGAGGCCGCGGGAGGCACACAATAGCCGAAAAACAGGTCGCTTGGGAATGTTACCGCCTGAACGGGGCCGACGAACACGACGAGTGGAAGCGAGTTCTTTCCGCTTGCTTCGAACTACCGGGCCCCTACCTGTTTGACGCGACAACCCACCACCTGCGTGTATGGGACCCGCGCCGGCCCTCGGTGCGCGCTCCGGGAAGCGAGGTCGTGTGCAGGGACGGATTCCATATCGAGAGAGTCGCATTTGGGGCCACCGATGACGCAACCGACATCGGAATCTCACCCGCGCGCCTGGCGTTCGAACCGGGAAGCAGACTCCCTTCGAAACTGCCGGCGAACGTGCTGTTCAGCAAGGGGCATCAACCACCCGTTCTCCGCAACGGAGAAATGATTGCTCAAATCCATCCCCTCGTCGAGTTCTTGAACGCCCATCTCGGCGACAACCGCCTGGAACCTCGAACCGACTACACTGTGCACAATTCTGGCTCCGCCGTCGCGTACCTTTTCGCCGATACATCCGTTCCCCTCACTTCCCTCCTGGCGGGATCGGGGTTCAGAATCAACCTCCTCAACATGGTGAAAAGCGCCCGCGCAAAGGAGCCTGTGCCCGTCCACCTCGGCGTTCTGCCCACCGAGCCCCACCTTGAGCAACCCGGCCTCCAGGCAGGACAGGAGATCGCCAGAATCCTCTCTGGCTGGGGATGTCAGACCGTGCTGGCAATTCTCCGGGATGAGGCCCGCGTGAATCGCTTTGTGGCGGACCAATCGCGCGGGAAGGCCGTCATCCTGGTTCCCCTTCGCGGCAAGAAGGGCGAACCGCCGCCTGAACACTCCATGGCCTGGCTCAAAGCCCTCAATGAAAGAAACGCGGCCTTCCAGTTGTGCTCGACGGAGTCTAACCTCGCGTATTCGCGGCACGGGCTCGCGACGGTCATTCTTGGCAAAGCAGGCGGCACGCTCTTCCGGGCTGAGCCGGAGGCGGTGGCCGGTTACCGCGAAGCCTGGTTCGTCGGGCTCGACCTCGGCCTTGGAGGCAAGCACACGGGCAAAGTCGTCGCGATTGTGCTGACCGACTCCAACGGCAGGCTGATAGCTCACTGGAGAGCCCGGAAGGGAAATGATGAGACGCTCTCAGTGGAAACGCTCTCCGAGGGCCTCGCATGGGTTGTGAACGAAGCTGAAGCGCGCCGACCGGGGCAGCACTATTACCTGATCCGTGACGGCGTCCGTCCCCACAACGAGTCACTGGAACTCTACCTCCGCGCGATGGCGGGCTGCGAGTTCACTCTGATCGAGTACGCCAAATCGGGCGTTCCATTCATGCACCGCGAAGGCACCCAGCCGGAACCGGGAACCACCATCCTTCCCGCGAATTCGCGCTGGGCGGCGCTCTATCCCTGCCAGGCTCCGCAACGCGGCGTGTTCACGACACCTGCAAAATTCGCGGTACCCATCAATCCCAGAAATCACACATTATCCGAAGTGGCATCCGTTCTCACCGCGCTGTGCCACGCTGCCACCCTTTCCTTCGAAGCCTCCCGACTGCCTGCACCGATCCAGTGGGCCGACGGTCTGGCCGAAATCTCGTATTCAAACCTCCAGTTCTCCGGATGGGCACACGTCCCCCGCCAACTCATCCCCGTGCGCACGACAAGGTAACCCATCCCTGCCCGCCTCGTGCCACGGCTCGTCCGGGCCAGTGTCGAAAAGAAACCGGTGACCCCTTAAGGGATCACCGGTAGGGAATGATCTCCGCACCAGTTCCATTGTAGCCGCTTCCTGACCCGGAGCACCTTCATCAACGACTCATCGTGGCACGGCGCACCTTCCCCTGCCACCGCGACAGATTACCGGCAGGCCGGAGTTGCGCAAGCAACTCCCAAGGAACGCGCAGGGAACGCAACAGCGTTCCAAGCGTTCCCATCCCCTCACACGGGGCGGCGTCCTCCGACGAGGACGCTTGGGGATCGCTTCGCGCTCCCCGCCATGTTGCCACCAGGACGGAGTGCCGACAGGCACTCCAAAGGAACGCGCAGGGAACGCGACAGCGTTCCAAGCGTTCCCATCCCCTCACACGGGG
>JAKPPK010000407.1 GCA_029547385.1 Candidatus Latescibacterota bacterium | reverse complement strand
GTGCGGCCCTTGCCCTTCATCATAAAAGCCTGCACGCTCTTCACGGGCCCGCAGAAATAGCGCATCACGTCAAACGAATGGGGATGCAACGCGCGCAGATGGAACCATTCCGCGCTCTCGTTCGGGTTGTTGATCCACATGGTCATGTTCATGATGTGCAACTGCCCAAGGCGGCCAGAGGTTATCCACTCCTTGGCCTTGACGGCAGCGGGAGTGAATCGATGGTTGAGATTGATGGCGTAGGGGATATTCTTCTCTTTGGCCAGCGCAACCTGCATTCGTGCCTTCTCTATCTCGTTCGAAATCGGCTTTTCGCCGAGGACCGGGATGCCTGCCCCGAGCAACTCCATTGTAGGCACATGATGGTCGCCCCCGTTTTCTTTGCCTGCCGTGCACATACTGCAGGCATCGAGCTTGATCCCGCTGTCGAGCATTTCTTTGACGCTGTAAAACGCGCGGGCGTTGTAATCCTTCGCGGCTTTGTCCGCGCGTTCTTTGATGATGTCGCACACGGCAACAATTTCCGCCAGCGGGTCATCCATGTAGACACGCGCGTGGGTGTTGCCGATACCGCCCATGCCGACGATACCGATTTTGAGTGCCATGACAGTTTCCTTTGTGAGAGAAGAGTTCTGAAACCAGACCTGTGATTCGTTGTCGGAGCACCGTCACACCGGAGTTAACCACCCGTGGCGGTCTGCCATCGTGCCATCGAGAATCCCGAACAGCGCGTCCTGGATTTCCTTCGTAACGGGTCCTCTTTTCCCGGACCCGATCGGGACTTTGTCGATAGTTGCGATGGGTGTTATCTCCGCAGCAGTGCCCGTGAAGAACACCTCATCCGCGATGTAAAGCGCCTCCCGCGGGATTTGCTCCTCGCGCACGGTGTAATTCAACTCCCGCGCAAGGGTAATGACCGAATTGAGGGTTATTCCGGGCAGGAGGGAGGAGCTGGTGGGAGGCGTAAAGAGGATGCTGTCCCGCACGACGAAAATGTTCTCGCCGGATCCTTCCGCAACATACCCGCTCGTATCCAGAACGATTCCTTCGTCATACCCGTTGGCCATTGCTTCGAGTTTCACAAGCTGGCTGTTCAGGTAATTCCCACTCGCTTTCGCGAGGCTTGGAAACGTGTTCGCCGCCGGCCGATTCCACGACGCGACACAGACATTGACGCCCTGCTCCAGCGCCTCGGGACCAAGGTACTTCCCCCATTCCCACACGGCGATAATGACATTCACCGGGCAATTGAGGGGGCTGACGCCCAGTTGCCCGTACCCCCGGAAGACAAGCGGCCGAATATAGCAGGCATCCAGTTTATTCCGGCGAATCGTTTCCAGAATCGCTGCTTCAATCTCTTCCTGCGTGAACGGGATTGGCATCCGGTAAATCTTCGCGGAGTCGAACATGCG
>JAKPPK010000382.1 GCA_029547385.1 Candidatus Latescibacterota bacterium | reverse complement strand
CGGGGCGATAATCCGCCGTCGCAAACGGCGTCCTATCGTCGATGATAGGGTTATGCCCGTAATACCCAACCTGTCGTTTCCATTCGTCGGAGAACGGGTTGTCGCTCACATAGAGCGGATTCACACCCTGGGCTATCGCGTTCGCATATATCTCCGCAAGCACCTGTTCATTCACACGCTCTCACCTACCATTTCCACCTCGGGTCCGTCGTGTAGGCCCCGTAGGCGATCATATCCAGCACGTCCAGAGCCGCAGTGCTCGCAATCCGTATCTGGAAATTGTCAGCACCCTTGGATACCTTCGCCTGCATCAGCTCCACACCCGTCCTGTCCCAACCGGTGGATTCCGTATCCCACTGCGAAATCGCGTCGTCCCACCCCACCGGCACATTCGCCTCTCCAGCGAACGGAATCGTCCGCTGGTACACCGAACCGTAGTCCGTCCGCACGTCGAGATACACGCGCCCCGAAGAGCGCACCGAAACGGCGAGCATGAACTTCTCGAAGAAGCTCCTGTACGGCGGCTGATCGAACGTGAACACCCTCGAAAGAAACGCCTTCGACGGATTGTTCCCGCCGCTTCCGTCCGAATCCACGCCGTCGAGTTCAACGTCCCTGTCGAAACGGAGCACGGTTCCTTCCCTGCTCCCGAAAAACACATCGTCGCCCAGACAGGAGACGCAACTCGGCGTGAACCCGGCGAAGATGAATCGGAACCATCCCTCGGCCCCACGGTGCAGCATCATCACCTGCCCGGAAGTCAGCACCGCGAACGCGATGCCGTACCGCGCGGAGTACCCCATGTGCTTCGGTCTGTCTTCGTCGAAGACACTGTTCACACGGAGGGACTGCGGGATGGAGCCGACGTTCCCGATGGAATCGACAAGTTGCAACGAGTAGATGCCGCCAGCCCCCGCGAACAGCACGTCGTCGCCCGACGGACAGATGCACCGAGCGTCGATGGCGGAAATCCCCTCCGCCGCCTGTTCCCTCCGCAGGTAGTCCCCGTCCGCTCCGGAGAGCGACCCAATGACGCGGTGAACGGTGTTCCGCACCCCGTTCGCGTCGTATTTGAACAGCATCAATCTATCGGTGAAGTTCACGAGGCCGTTGAGCACCCCTCCGTCGTCCCTGTCCACGTTGAACGAACCGCCGGTGTAGGCCGGGTCGTCCCCCGTCCCGTCCCAACCCCAATCTTTCGCGTCGTCCACGCCTGAGTACCACACCTTGGAACCGGCCCGCTGCGTCACCCACAGCCTGTTCGCCCGCACACCTATCGCCCCCGCCTGATCCGGCGATGGGTTGGAAAGCGCGTGCGCTTCCAACGTCTCCACGTAAATATCCCCGACCGCTCTGTCCTCGGGAGAATGCGGATCTTCGTCGAGATCGACGTCGCGCACCGTGTAGATCACCTGCAACGCGCCCCCCGTCGCCACATACAGCTTCCCGTAAAAAAGCGCGGAGATGATCGGGGCGTCGCTCGTCAGCGCGTTCGTCACCCCGAGATACAGCGCCCTCCCGCCGGGAGCTTCCGCCGCACAAGGAAGCGTCGCCGGTTCCTCAACCACCACAAGCGAAACCGGTTCTTCGAGATTCCAAGAAAACCACTCCCCCTTGTCGGACATATAATACCGAACAGAAGGAGCGTCGTCATCATCGTCAACAGCCTCCCTGACAGTGTTCCCGTCGAGCGTTTCCCATTCTCCCCACGACCACCCCGCGTTCAGCCCCCAGTACGACACCCTCGGGATGGCGAACACGCGCCGGTCGGCGAAGAGAATGTACACGTCGGAAGAGGGGAGGTAGTCCATGTTCGTGATGGCGAGATAGTCCGTCCCCGTCGTCGATTTCGTCACCGGATACTGCGCTTCGCCGATACCGGACGTCGAAAGAGGGACCGGCATCATCTTCTTCGTTCCCCATCGCGTCCCGAACTTCCCGCAGGGGCTCACCCAGAAGTTCACGCTGTCCACTATCTCCGTCTCTCCGATCTCGTGCGGAGGGCGCACCGTGTTCATTCCCTTAACCGGGGTTTGCAACCTTTGTTTGAACTTCGGACTGAGATTCGGCGCTGTTCCCGCAG
>JAKPPK010000379.1 GCA_029547385.1 Candidatus Latescibacterota bacterium | reverse complement strand
ATGCAGGCCGTCCGACATCAAGCCGATCAGCACGTCGCCATGGCGCACGTTAGCGCCGGTGATGACTTCTCGTTTTCCCACAACTCCGACGATAGTCCCCGCGAGGTCGTACTCCCCGGGCCTGTACATGTCCGGCATCTCCGCCGTTTCTCCCCCGAGCAGAGCGCACCCGACTGCAGTGCACGCAGAGGACAAGCCCTCCACCACGTCGACGACAATCTGCGTATCGTGCCTCCCCAGCGCGATGTAATCCATGAAGAAGAGTGGACGAGCACCCATGACGAGGATATCGTTCACACAATGGTTCACCAGATCCATCCCGACAGTGGTGTGACGGCCCGCCGTTACGGCCACTTTGAGTTTTGTGCCCACTCCGTCTGTGCTCGCGACGAGAACAGGGTCCTCTACGTCCCCGAAATCCGCCTCAAACAAGCCGCCGAAACTTCCGAGCTCGGTCAGTACCTGTGGCGTATAACTCCTGCGAACAAGCTCTTTGAGGAGTTCCTTCGTTCTGTTCGCTTTTTCGATATCCACACCTGCGTCCGCGTAGGTTACCGTCCGCAACGGTTCCGCAGGGCTCACCGCCAGGTGACGTGCGAACCACGAAACAGTGCGATCGATTACCTGTTCCTCCGTGCCCGCACTGCCGAAAAGGTGGTCTGCGCCATCGATCAGAACACGTTCGGATGGGATTCCCGTCGAAGCCCGCGCATCGATAAACGATTGACTTGTGCTGGCTGGCACCGCCTGGTCATTGGTGCCGTGAAGAATCAGAACCGGGGCACTCGAACGGGCAAGCGAGGCGACCGGATCAACGCGAGGCAATTCGTCCACAAATGCTCGCCCCAGAAACAAACCTGGCGAGAACTCGTGTGGGAACGTGATTCCTTCGGTGAGAAGAGGTGCGAACTGAACGTCCGGGTCGCTTACGGGAGCCCACAGGACCACCGCTTTCAAGAGCGGGATATCCCCCGCAACACACGCGGCTACACACCCTCCGAGCGAGAATCCAAGGATGCCGATTCGCGCGCGATCCACCCCGTCACACGTTGAGAGAAAGGTTACGGCGGCTTTCGCGTCGGAGGCCTCGTCCGAAATCGTCATGTTGCGGAACTCGCCCTCGCTGTCGCCGGATCCCCGGAAATCGAAACGGAGGACTGCAATACCCGAACTCGCGAGACGCCGTGCGAGACGGACGAATATCCACCGTGCTTCGCTTTTTGTTCCGGTGAACCCGTGACAAAGCACCACACCGGGTACTGTCCCGTCCAGATCGGGGCGATGCAGAATGCCCACGATTTGTTGACCGTGGTTCTGAAACGAAACGAGTTTTTCCATTTGATGCTTCAGTCCTTCCAGTCAGGCTTGACCGGGTTCAGCCGGTCAGAACCTCGGGATTGACGAGGTTTGGCGGTGTGTCGCCGCGGAGGGCGGCCAGCAGATTCGTGGCCGCCATGACAGCCATCTTGTTCCGCGTTGCAATTGTGGCACTTGCAGTATGCGGCGTAAGAACGGCATTTTTGCAGTCCGCTAAACCAGGAGCGAGCTGCGGTTCATCTTCGTACACGTCCAACCCCGCGCCCGCAATGGAACCCGATTTCAGGGCCTCCACCAGCGCACGCTCATCAACCACCGGGCCGCGAGATGTGTTAACCAGGATGGCGCCATTTTTCATCAGGGCGAATTCCCGCTTGCCGATTAGATGGCGCGTTTCCTCCAGCAGGGGGACATGGAGGGTAACGATATCGGATGCCTTAAGAAGCTCGTCGAGATCCACCCTTATCGCGTTCAGGCTCGATATCTCCGGGTTGGGGGCGGAGTCTGTGTAAAGCACCTTCATCCCGAATCCCTGCGCCCGCCTCGCCACCGCACAGCCGATTCGTCCGGCGCCGACAATTCCAAGCGTACTTCCGAATACGTCCATGCCAAGCAGCATCATTGGTCCCCACCCGTGGAACTCCCCGGCGCGGACGAGCCTGTCTCCTTCGACAATCCTGCGTGCCGTCGCCATGATGAGCGCCCAGGCCATGTCCGCAGTAGTCTCCGTAAGCACGCCGGGCGTGTTTGTTACCATAATGCCGCGTTTCGTAGCGGCGGCTACGTCCACGTTGTTGTAGCCCACCGCATAGTTCGCGAACACGCGCGCGCCGCGGGCAGCTTCCAGGACCGATTCGTCCACAATATCTGTCAACAGGCACAGAACTCCGTCCCTTCCGCTCACACCCGCTAACAACTCCTCATGCGTCAGCACGCGGTCTTCCGGGTTGACTTCGAAGTTCACACCCGCGTTGCGGAGCAGATCGAGACCTGCGTCCGGTATACGGCGCGTGACGAACACATTCCATGTCGGCATCGTTTTTTCCCTTTTTTCAGTTGACTACACCGGTTCTTCTTTTCTGCTTCCTTCGTCGGGAACGACGCGCATGGCGGTCCCAGCCTTGCACGTTTTCGCCCGATATTCCTCGACGACTTCCTCCGCGAACACGTCTGCCGCACCTATGTCCACCAAAGAAATCACCGCGCCCCCAAAACCCGCTCCCGTGAGGCGCGCCCCGTAACATCCCGGGGCGGAAGAGGCGATTTTCACGAGAAGATCAATCTCGGGGAGACTTATCTCGTAGTCATCCCGCATGCTCACGTGGGACTCCTGGAGCAGCTTCCCGACTGCTGGAAAATCGTTTTCGGCGAAGGCTTTCGCAGCCGCGGAAACGCGTACGTTCTCGGTTACTACATGCCGGCACCT
>JAKPPK010000378.1 GCA_029547385.1 Candidatus Latescibacterota bacterium | reverse complement strand
GTCGAGGCGCTTGCCCGGATCCAGTGCACCGACTCGGAAATCGCGGCGGTGCTGGACGTTAACGAACGCACGATACAGCGTAATTTTGCCGCCATCCTTAAAAAGGGCCGTGAAGCCGGCAAGCAGTCGCTCAAGCGGATGCAGTACAAGCTGGCCGAGGAAGGCAACGCGACGATGCAGATATGGCTTGGGAAGCAGTACCTCGGGCAGAAGGACAAGGTGGAGACCGAACACACTGGTAAGGGCGGCGGCCCGATAGCGGTGAACGTCTCGCACCGCGTGACGTCATTCGATTGGGAATCGTTCAGACAGGAGCTTGAGTATCAAAAACAGCGTGCTGTGGAGTCAGAGGGCGGAGGAGACACTCAGGGTGACGGTGCTTGAGAACCTGTACATCAAGCACGTGCCGTTCGCACGTCAGGCCGCCTTCCTCGTGCTGCCACACGAGGAGATTCTTTACGGCGGTGCCGCCGGCGGTGGAAAGTCTGACGCCCTGCTCATGGCTGCGCTCCAGTTCGTGCATGTGCCAGGATACGCGGCAATTCTTTTCCGCCGTACGTATGCCGATCTGGCCTTGCCCGGCGCGTTGATGGACAGGGCACACGACTGGCTTGATGGAACCGATGCTCACTGGAATGAAACACAAAAGACATGGACGTTTCCGACAGGAGCATCGTTGTCATTCGGATACCTGGACCACGAGGATACACGGTATCGGTACCAGAGCGCCGAGTTTCAGTTCGTCGGATTCGACGAGTTGACCCAGTTCTCCGAGACACAGTATACCTACCTGTTTTCTCGTCTGCGTCGGCTGGAAGGTTGTGACGTGCCGATTCGCATGCGTGCAGGAACTAACCCTGGCGGACCGGGGCACGACTGGGTAAACAGACGGTTCGGTTGCGACGGAAAAACGCCGCGTCCGGCTACGCGCTTCTTTGTTCCGGCGGTGGCGGCGGAGAATATCTATCTCGACAGGGAAGCCTATGCAACCGCCCTCGCCAACCTTGACCCGATAACCCGCGCGCAGCTTGCGAACGGCGACTGGTCAACGCTTGCCAGCCCCGGCGCGCTCTGGAAGTACGAATGGATTGGTGACAGTCGGCTTCCGATGGAAAAACGCGAGGAAATCCTGAAGACCGCGAAGCGCATCGTCGTCGGTATTGACCCTGCTGTCACCAGCACGGAACATTCCGACGAGAATGGCATCGTCGTGTGCGCGCGCGGTGCTGACAATCGAGGCTACGTCATCGCAGACCGTTCCATGCGCGGCTCTCCACTTGCATGGGCGTCGCGCGCGATCGGTGCGTACGAAGAGTTCGGGGCGGATCGCATCATCGCGGAAACGAACCAGGGCGGTGAAATGGTGCTTCATACCCTGCGCACGGTGCGGCGTGACGTAGTCGTTGATGGTATCGTCGCCCGGCGTGGCAAGGCATTGCGTGCGGATCCGATTGCGAGCATGTACGAGCAGGGCCTGATCTCACACGTCGGTTCTTTCCCAGAACTCGAGGGGCAAATGCTCTCATGGGTTCCAGGCGAAGGCGACAGTCCCGACCGCGTTGACGCGCTCGTGCACGCGCTGACTTATTTATTCCCACAGAACACAGAATCCAAGGTGTGGATATTATGAGACTTTGGCCATTCTCCTGGAATAAGCGCGAGACACGTTCCGCAGTCGTCACTGACTCCTTTATGGCAGACTGGATGAGTTCTTCCGCTGGGACATTGACAGGATTCAAGGCAATAATCGACACGGGTTACAAGCAGAACCCTACGGCGTACGGTGCTATCAGATTGATTGCGGACAACGTCGCACGAATCCCGTTAATCGTATACGAAGACCGAGGAAGCGAACTGGTTGAAGTGGGACCAAGTCACCCGGCACAGAAGACCATTGATCGCCCCAATGCGACGTACAACGGCGTACGGTTTCGGCAGGCGTTGATGACGGATTTGATGCTCGCTGGAAGCTACTACGCGCAGGACACGGTAACCAGCGTGCAGAGCTTCCAGCATTTCATTTATCGTCTTCGCCCGGATTGGGTGACACCGAAACTGAATGCACAGAAAACCGCCATTGAAGCGTTTGAATACAGCCCGAATGGGAGCACCAAGGGTATTCTGATAGCGGCGGAAGACGTCTTGCACGGATGGTTTATTGATCCACTTGACGATACCAAGGGTTTTGCTCCCATCAAGGTGGCTACGGCGTCCATTGGACTGGCGAATGACGCTCGCACCTGGAACTCTTCCCTCATGGCGAATAAAGGGCAACATTCCAACCTCATAAAGGTGAACGGGGATATGCCGCCGGAGGAAGAGAAGGCGCTCCGCGAATCGTTCTCCGCGAAGTTCTCCGGTAAAGACAACGCGGGTAAAAGCATCGTGATCAGGAACGGAGAAATCGACGTCGTGCCATTGAATCTCAGCCCCGCGGACGTGGAATGGGTTGAGGGTGTGAAACTCACCTTGAGAGACGTCGCCACGGCGCTGTTCGTGCCTTCCGTTCTCCTGAATGACACGGAGAACAACACATACAGCAACTATTCCGCCGCAATCCGCATTTTCTACACCATGACCGTGTTTCCACTTCTGGACATGCTATGCGATGATCTCACGTGGTTCCTTGTGGCGCGGTTCGGAGATTCAATTCGGGTTCGGTATAACGCCGACGAGGTTCCCGCGCTCCAGCAGAATCGCGAGGAAAAGTGGCAACAGGTGCAGAACGTGGACTGGCTCACCATAAATGAAAAACGGGAGTTCCTCGGTTGGGGTAAGCTGGAGGAGCCGGACGCAGATAAGGTCTGGATACCGGCGACTCTGGTGCCCCTGGGCGCGGAGATACCGGATTTTCCGGATAACACCGAAGGGCGCGGCGGTGTTACCAGACTCGAAACCCGCGCCGCCAAGCGCCCTCGCGCGTGGCTTGCAATAGAACGCATGCGGTCGCCGTTGTACAAAAGCGTTCAGCGACGCCTTGCGGACTATTTTCGTGATGAATTGCGCGAACTGCAGGCGATGGTTCCGGAGTTGTCACCGGCAACGGCAGCGGATCGGCTGGAGGAGGCCGTCGAAAATCGCCGCGACGAACTTCAAAGGCTCATGGACGGTCTGAGTCAAAGTATATCTGACCGGTTCGCCCGCCATGAATACGAGCAATTCAAAGGAGAAACGAAACGCGCTGCCACGGATCCCTGGCAAACGTATATCTCTTCATGGATTGCAGAGAACGGCGCGCAATACGTAACGCACATCACTGAGACAACGCGACAACAAATCAGAGAGGAACTCACTGCCGGAGTCAACGCGGGGGAGCACATCCGCGAATTGGCCGCCAGACTCGAAACTCTCTATTTGACGCAAATCATCCCGCACCGGTCGGAAACGATCGCGCGGACGGAAGTGTTGAGCGCGTCAAATCTCGGAAGTTACGCCGGGGCGAAGGCAACGGGATTGCCTCTCAAAAAGCGATGGCTCGCCACGCCGGACGCACGAACCCGGCTTACGCACAGCATGGCAAACGGGCAAGAGGTGATGCTTGACGAGCCGTTCCATGTAGGTGGGTATGAGCTGATGTTCCCAGGGGATAATTCCCGTGGAGCCGGGGCCGAGGAAATCGTCAATTGCCGGTGCACATTGGTTTATGCTGTGGAGGGTTAAACGATGGACACATTCATGCTTTGCGGTGGCGGGAAGAAGAAAAACAAGGGCGGCAAACGCTGACGCGCCTGAAGGAGTCAACGATGGAGATACGGTCATACCCGATGGAAGTTCGGGCGCTGGAAGACGACGGGCATATCGTCGCCTACGCCGCCACGTTCGGAAACGTCTACGACGTCGGATGGGGCGAAAAAGAAATGATGGAGAAGGGCGCGTTCTCCAAGACGCTGAAGGAGCGTAAAGGCCGTCCAATACTCTGGCAACATGATCCGGCCAAACCCATCGGCGTAGAGTTAAACGCGTCAGAGGACGACAAGGGGCTGCTGGTGGAAGGGCAATTGAATCTCGAAGTCCAGGCTGCCAGGGAAGCCCGAAGCCTCGCTTTGCAGGGTGCGGTGTCCGGCATATCTGTGGGCTTCATTCCCATCATCCGCGATCACGACCCAGAAAAGAATCTCACGAGGATGAAGGAAGTCAAGCTCATGGAATGGTCGTTGGTGACCTTCCCGGCAAACGAGCGCGCCCGAATAAAAAAGGTGCGGGCCGGACTGGAACATTATCCGGAATCGCTGCTTTACGAAATTATCGGTCTGGCAAGTGACCCTGTTGTGAAGACGCTGGACCGTTCTCTTGTCACGCGTGCTGCGGAGGCGCTTATATCGGTCGCGGACAACCTTGCACTCGACGAGCCTTACGAGCCGGAGGATACCTCCACTCGCGACGCCGACGAGCCGCAAAACGAACAGCCGATTGATGAGATAGACCTCATCGCCCGCACGCTTGCAGAATTGGGTATCCACGCATAGGGAGACACAAAAAGTGGCAGAAGAAATCACTGTCGAACAGAGGAAACTGGCGGAAGAAGTCAAGAAACTCATGGCCTGGGAATGGGGTCCGGCTGTTGAACATCGTGACCAGTTGAAAACTCATGGGGAATCCATCGCCGCGCTGGAAGAGAAACTCGACAGAGTTGCGAAGGACATGATGCCGATCCTGTCCAGCATCAACAAACCCCAGGTCGCGAGCGATGAGCCGGTGGACAAAAAGGAACAGGCGCGGCTTGCCGTCCGGGCGCTGGTGAAGGGCGCGTTCAGGCGCTTCGACGCCATTACTCCGGAAGAAAAACAGGCGTACGAGTTCACTACGCGTGCGCTGTCTGTCACAGGAGACAGCACCGGCGGGCTTATTGTTCCGGCTCCACTGGTTGATGAAATCGTCAGCAACGTGACGGAGATCGATCCGATTCGGCAGGTTGCGGACGTTGGCCCGACCACGAACGGCGGGAATGAGCGGTTGATCCTTCGCGTTACGACCAAACCGACCACGGCATGGACGGCGGAAAACGGCACGCGGTCGGTAGGTACCGACATCGCCTTCGGAACGCTGCACATCCCGGTGTTCGAAGAGTATGCGTACCTGCCAGTTTCCTACCAGATGCTGGAGGACACGAACATTGACCTTCAGGGTCTGATCGCCGGGTTCGTCGCGGAGGACTTCGCCGAGGAAGAGGGCAAGCACTTCGTCAATGGCACGGGCGCGGGCGAAGCCGAGGGATTCATGACGAACGGCGACGTCAGTTACACCGCCGCCGGAGAAGCCTCTACGCTCACCAATGGCGACTGCCTTATCAGTTTGTCGCTTGCGATCAAAGAGCCGTACCGCCGGAACGCGGTGTGGATCATGAACGACAGCACCTGGGCGGCCATTCTTAAAACCAAGGGCGGCGACGCGCAGTATTTGTATCGCATTGCCCTGTCAGATGCCTTGCCGAACACGTTGCTTGGCAAGCTCGTCCTGTCCAGCGTCAGCATGCCGTCCATCGGCGCGAACACGTACCCGGTGATCTTCGGTGACTTCAAAAAGGGTTACGCCATTGCCGATCACCTGAGCTGGCAGTTCATGGTGGACGAACAGACTGGATTCACTTCCGGGGTCACGTACTTCAAGGCCCGCCGGCGTGTCGGTGGAGCGGTGAAGGTTCCTGAAGCAATCCGCAAGCTCAAAATCGCGACTTCGTAAGGAGGGGGAAAATGAAGATCAAGCATATCCTCCTCGGCTTCTTTGGCGCGTTGTTCATGGCGTCGCTTGTCTTGCAGCTGCCGCTCGCCGCGTGGGCGCAGAATACCACGCTGTGGTTCGGCTCGCAGGGCGGCAAAGTCTGGACGCTGGCAAGCGGAGGAACCATCACCGCCCAAAGTGGGAGCACGGTGGAGCTGGCAGGTACGAACCAGCTCACGGGCACCAACACAATTTCCGGACCGACGACGATTACGAGTTTGCCTACATATGCCAAGTGCGGGAAAGCCACAATCGCGCTGGACAGCACGGGCGTGTATGTGGCGGTATCGGGCGTCGTTTCTACTGATTGCGTGCTTGCCACTGTCGCGATGGACACCGCG
>JAKPPK010000376.1 GCA_029547385.1 Candidatus Latescibacterota bacterium | reverse complement strand
GACACGAACCGCGTTCGAGAATGGCGCGAAATACGTGTTTCTCCATGAGGGGTTGACTGCCGATTACGCTCCCGACCCTATGAAGTACGGTCGCGCACTTGAAAGCGTGGAAGTCTTCGGCTTCGCCATGCTCGCGAAGCGGTACGGTGGTTATGTCGCGCTCGGGCTCAACGAGGTCTACAAAGGCGCCCCCTACATCTCATGCGTGTACCTCGACGGCAACGGCGTCATAGACGTCTACCGCAAAAGCTACCTCTGGTCCCTGCCCGACCGCGATAACTACATCGGATACATCCACGGGTTCCGGCAGGAACTCGGTATCCTGGGGCACGGGGACGGCCCGCGCAACGTCCGGGTCGGCGACCTGCTCATCGGCTCCCTTATCTGCGCGGACGGGAACAACCCTCAAGCGTGGGAACCATTCCGGAAGGAACCACCGGACATCGTCTTCTACCAGAACAACCGCGGAAACGTTGACGAAGCGCGCAACCCCGATTTCTGCCGCGAAATCAACCGCCCGATGGTCTGCACCAACCGGGTGGGCTTCTCCTATTATCATTTCCAGCTCGGTGGAACACGATTCATCCGGCGGGACGGCACCATCGCCGTCGCGGCAAACACCGAAGGCAAAGAGCAGGCAATATACGCCCGCTGGCAGGATCTCTGAGCCAACTGCAAACCGAAAGGCTGATCAGATGACGCATCGCGAACGCTACATCCAAGCCCTCACCTTCGGCAACCCGGACAAAATCCCCTTCAGCCCCGGTGGCCCGCGCGAAAAAACGCTCAAACGCTGGCACGCGGAAGGCCTGCCCGAAAACGTCAACTATATGGAGGCGCTGTACGACATCCTCGGTTTCCATCCCGAACCCGCGGAAAAACCCGCCCCCGGCCTGAACGTGGATTTCCGCATGATTCCCCAGTTCGAAGAGAAGGTGCTCGAACACAAAAACGGGCACTACATCGTGCAGGACTGGATGGGTGCCATCACCGAGATTTCCGATGAATACGACTATACCTACATCCGCGCCGCGCGCGATTTCGTCACGCGCAAATGGCACCGGTTTCCCGTCCAGAACCGCCAGGATTTCGAAGAAAAAATCAAATGGCGCTACGACCCGAAGGCCCCCGGGCGCTTCCCCCCGGATTTCGAGGAGCGATGCGAAAAAAACCGTGATCGCGACACCGTCGCCGCCATCCACTTCAATGCACCCTTCTGGCAACTGCGCGAATGGTGTGGGTTCGAGGGCCTTTGCACGCTCATGATCGACGACCCCGAATTCGTCGAGGAGATGGCGGACTTCTGGACCAACTTCGTCCTGGAAACCATGCGCCCCATTCTCCAGCGCGTTCAGCTCGATTCCGTTGGTATGTCGGAAGACATGGCCTACAAAAGCTTCAGCATGATCTCACCCGCCATGGTCCGCCGGTTCCTCAAACCGGCGTACGACAGATGGGTGCCCGAGATTCGCAGAAGCGGCTGCCCCATAATCGACATGGACTCAGATGGCTTCATCGGAGAACTCATCCCGATCTGGATTGAATCCGGAATCAACGTCTGCGACCCCATAGAAGTCGCCGCAGGCAACGACATCAACAAATTCCGTGCTCGTTTCGGCAACCGCATGGCGTACAAAGGCGGCATTGACAAACGCGCCATTGCCGCCGGAGGCGAAACAATGCGCGGCGAGCTTGAACGCGTCGTGCCGCCGATGCTCAAGACCGGCGGCTTCATCCCCGGGTGCGATCACGGGGTTCCTCACGATATCTCATGGCCGAACTTCATCGAATACTCGCGGCTTCTCGCGCAGATGACCGGCTGGCTGTAACCCCAATTCCATGTTAGTCTCAGCGAGAGGAAGCTCACGGAAATGCCAGACGCTGCCCCGTCCCCCATCCGCGTATACTGCGACCGTGCCGAAGCCGTCTACCGCGTCGGCGACGAGGTCCGGTTCCTCGTTGAAGCAATTCATCCCGTTCCTGCAGCATCCGTCATGGTCAAGATTACGTGGGATGGATATGCGCCTGTTGAGGAGCACTCGGTTCCTGCGAACGACCTCCCCCGTGAGATTGCTTTGCGACCCGGTGCGCCAGGCTTCCTTCGGTGCGCCGTCACTTGGGACGGGCTCACCAGCCCGCAGGAGCGCCCGCAGGCCGCTGCCGCCATTTCGCCTGAAGAAATCCCGCCTTCTCTCCCCGAACCGGACGACTTCGACGAGTTCTGGGACGCCCAGCTCGCTGCCCAGAGTTCCATGCCAGCCAACGCCACCGTAACGCCTTATACCACCTACCCGGAAGCCGTGGTTCACAAAGTCGAGCTCCCCATGCCCGACGGAACCACGATCTACGGGTGGCTCTTCATTCCCCACACCAGACCTCCTTACCCCGGCATCGTGCGGCTGCACGGTGCAGGTGTGTACGCCCTGCCGCCCAACGACGGTCTCCACTGGCCTGAGCGCGGGATCATGGTGTTCAGCCTGAATTCCCACCCGATCCCGAACGACCAACCCCAGGAGTTCTACGTCGGCCTGCGCTCAGGGGCGCTCGCGGATTATCGCGTATTAGGGCGGGAGGATCGCCAGAGGATTTACTTCCGAGGCATGTTCCTCCGTGCCGCCCGCGCAGTGGATTTCCTCGCCTCCCGGCCAGAGTGGGACGGTGTCCATCTCATCGCAGAGGGGCACAGCCAGGGTGGGGGGCAGGCCGTCGCCGCGGCCGCGTTGAACCGTAAAGTGAACGGCTTGATCATCTCATGCTGCACGCATTGCGATCACACCGGCCCTGCGGTGGGTCGGGTAGCCGGCTGGCCGAAAATCGTCAACGTCGAGAACGGCGTACCCGACCCAGTCCACCTCAACGCCGCGCGCTACATTGACGCAGTCAACTTCGCGGCGCGCATTTCGTGTCCAACGTTCTGGAGTATGGCCTTCCTC
>JAKPPK010000361.1 GCA_029547385.1 Candidatus Latescibacterota bacterium | reverse complement strand
CGACATGTACCGGGCGAATCTGGCGCACATTCTTGATGCGCTGAGCCGGCTGACGGACAAAATCATATGGGCGACGACGACACCGGTGCACCCTGAACGCCCGTTTCGCGCCGATGCGTGGTCCTGGCGAAACGAGGAGATCGATCGGTACAATCGTGCGGCCCTTGAACTGATGGAGGAAAGGGGGATCCCGGTCAACGATCTGCACGCCGTGGCGTGGAGCAACACTTCGGAGTATCTTGGCCCTGATCAGCTTCACCTTTCTGAGGCAGGAAAACAAGCGTGCGCAGAGGCAGTCGCGGAGAGCGTGTCCCGTTTACTGCCGTCTTCCTGAAGGCACCTTATCGGTTCGTGGGTTTCAATCCCTGTCTCACGAGCGTTTATCTCACCGGTGTGGCCGCTAACTGCTCCAGCCACGGATGTTCCGTTTCCTCCATCCATTCCGCCAGCCGTTCTTTCATGGCGGCTGCCTGTTGGAGGTACCGCGCACGATCCGGGTTCGCGCCGAGGAGGTTATTGACTTCTCCAGGGTCGCGAGTAAGATCGAACAGCATGTCAACCTCGTCAGCATGGTTGCTCCACACATACTTCCATGCGCAAGTCTGCGCCATGACGTTCCGGTGCTCGAACTGCGAGAAGACTATTGGATCGGGTTCAGGAGCGTCGCCGGCGATCCATGACTGCAGACTTCGCCCCCAACGGTCGGGCGGCGTGACGCCCAGATAATCCGATATTGTTGCGAAGAGATCGGTCAGGCAAACCGGCGCTTGCACGGTGCTTCCCTCCGGAATGCGTCCGGGCATGCGCATCAGAAGCGGCACGCCGACTGCTTCGCGGTAGTGAACGAACTTCGTCATCAGCCCGTGGTCTCCAAGCATCTCGCCGTGGTCTGAGGTGAACACGACAAGCGTGTTGTCGGTGAGGCCCGAGGTGTCCAACGCGTCGAGAATGCGGCCAATGTGATGATCCACTTCCTGCACCGCCGCATAGTACCGCGCCATCAACAGATGCACGTGTCTGCGTTCGAGGTCGTCCATCTGCCATACGAAATCCTTGTACGGCGTGTTCATCCGCGCGTCGTCAAACGTCTCCGGTGTCGCCATATCTGCTGCCCGAACTGAATCGCAATAGGGACGCGGAACGATGAGCGGATCGTGGGGGAAAAGGAAAGAACTTGTGATCGAGAAAGGGACGTCTTTGAGCCTCTCGATACTCCTCATTGTTTCATCGGCAATCATGGCGGAAATTGAGTGCTCAGCACGCACCGAATCCCGTCCGAAAGGGAGCCCCGGCTCCGGGCGGGTGTGACCGCGGCCCAGATTGAGAGAACGGTACACGTGGTCCATCGGGTCAGGGTCGTACGGTTGCCCGCTCAGTGGCGAGATGTACGCGTGGGATGCACCCTGGTGCGGGGAACCATACCCTTTTTCAGCCAGATAGCCGCGATAGAAGGTATCGAGGGAAACAGATGTCGGGAGCCGCGAGTAAGGTCTGAGCAAGGCTTCTGGAGCATGCCATTTGCCGATGTATTCTGCCGTATAGCCGTGTGCGGTGAGTGCGTCGTCGAATGTCGTCAAATCGGAGGCAGGGGTTCTCAACCTGTCAGGGTTGGTAATGCATCCCGTGTGGTGGATTGGCAAACCGGTGAGCACCGATGCTCTGGCTGGAACGCAGATCGGGCTGGGAGTGATGGCGTTCGTGAAGCGCACGCCCTCCACGGCAAGCCGATCCAGGGACGGTGTGTGAACGAACCGGCTTCCCATGCACGAAAGCGCGTCCCTGCGTTGTTGGTCCGTCATGATGAAGAGCAGATTGGGATTTCTGGCGGTTCTCACCTCAGGCTTCTCCATTGGCGGTGGGCTTTTAAGGTCTCCGGTACCATACCTACGTCCAATCTGGCGCAGGGACAATCCCGGACCGTCAGCGAGAGTCCGCGAAGTTCCTTCACGCGATTTCCTGCGTATCATAGTGTATCCGGGCCGTGGTTCGAACTTTGTCTCGCGAGGGTGTCGATGGGTGCAGGAAGCTTCGTCCGGCGAAGGGTGATCTCGCCGATCATGGACTTGCTGAAGCAGGGAGTGACCCCGGAAAAGATCGCGCTCAGCATGGCCGTAGGTGGCGCGCTCGGCGTGTTCCCCGTGCTGGGCAGCACCACCATTTTGTGCACTCTCGCGGCATTCCTCTTCCGCCTCAACATGCCGGCGATTCAGATCGTCAACTACGTCATGTTTCCCCTCCAGCTTCTGCTCCTCATCCCTTTCATCCGCTTCGGGGAATGGATTTTCCACGCGGCCCCCATCCCATTCTCCGCCTCGGAGATGGCGGCCATGTTCCGTTCAGATTTCCAGGGCTCCATGGGCTTGCTGTGGGTCACAGGGTTACAGGCAATTGTCGCGTGGTGCGCATTCATGCCGCCGGCAGCCGTGCTGGTCTATCTCGTGCTCGCACCGGGCTTGCGACGAATTCAGGCTCGCTTTCGGCGGACGGATGGTCCTTCCTGATCCAGCCCGGTTGCAGGAAATAGCCGAGTGGCAGCGGGAGCCCTTGCCGGCAGGCCAGGCTGTTCGCAGCCTTGCCTCATGCTGGAACGCGGCTGATTTCCTTCCAACAAATACAACGCGGCTCTCATGGATTTGGTCAGTGCGCTCAGTTTCCTGACACCACGAACACGTTGATGACGGGTAGCTTCTGCTTTCGCGGCCGCTCGAATGCATCCACGCATCTGTTCCCGGGAGATTCTGGTTACTTGTTGCGTGTTTGACTGTTTAGCTATATTATTCAAATGGTCAATTGGTCAGCGGGAGCTGCTTGAAGTCACCGTTGCCGGGAGGCAATCCAATGAATGACACAGAAATGAGCGGCGTGGGTGACGGCACACGTGCGCCTGCGGACACGGGTGAAAAGGACAGGAAAACGGAAATCCGCGAGAAGGCTCGCTCTGTCTTCCTCCGGTATGGCTACCGCAAAGCCACGCTCGATGACATCGGGAAGGCCTGCGGCCTGAGCAAAACTGCGATATATCACTATTTCCCAGACAAAGAAGCGGTATTTGCCGAGGTAGTTCGCGCGGAAAGTGGGGTTCTGCTTTCGAAAATGCGAGCCGCCGCCGCATCAGAAACCGACCCGAAGGCCCGCCTCGCGGAGGTCATTCGCACCCGGTTCAGGGCGATGAGTGAAATACTGAACGAAGTCGTCGGCGATGCACGTCACGAGGTTCGCGAATTTCTTCCGAAAACTGCCCATGCGCGCGAGCAGTTTTTCCACGAAGAGGGAAAGCTTATCGAAGAAATCTTGGAGGACGGTGGTCGGCAGGGAGTTTTCCGGGTACTCCGAACTCGCAATGGGCCGCTCCTTCTCATCGCGGCGCTTCAAGGCGTTGAAAACGGTCTTGCCGGACTTAGCGACTCCTTGTCGATCGAAGAAGCTATTGACGAGATGCTGGAGATTCTTTTCGACGGTCTCTGCCGGTGAGCCGGGCGGCGAACAGGCTTCAGAAGCCCCTTTTTTTACGAAGATTCGAACGTTTCATCGGTTTGTTCCAATAGTGAGAAGGAGTCTAACGATGGTATGGACAACTCCCCTGAAGCGCATTTTGCTTGGGATTGTCGCGAGCCTCCCCGCTCTCTGCCTTAGTCCCCTCTTTGCAGCGTGCGGCAACAAGGTTCAAAAAACCACTTCCGTCGAACCCGGCGTATTCGTCAAGCCAGTGATACGCGTCGGAAACGGGCGCGAGCTTCATTTGAGCGGTACGCTGGCGGCTGAACGATCCATCGCCCTCAGCTTCGCCACCCTTGGAACCGTCGAGCAGGTGATGGTGGAGGAAGGTCAGGAGGTGAAAAAAGGCGATGTGCTCGCCAAGCTTGTGTCGCGGAGCTACGAGGACGCGCTCGCGATGGCAGAGGCGAACCTGAACCAGGCGGAGGATGCATACCGCCGCCTCGAGCCCATGCACCGCAACGGAACTCTGGCTGACGTGAAAATGGTCGAGGTCGAAACAGCCCGTCAGCAGGCGCGGCTGGCGGCGTCCATCGCGCGGAAGAATCTCGATGATACGAGTCTTCGCTCGCCGGTGAACGGCGTGATAGCCCACCGCAACGTCGAACCCGGTGCCAGTGCCTCACCTGTGCTTCCCGCTTTCACGCTGGTTCAGGCGAAAACCCTTCTGGCAACTGCTCCGGTGCCAGAGACGCAGGTATCGAAGATCCGGCGAGGCATGAGTGCACGTGTGGTGATTCCGGCCCTGCACAAAACCGTCGAGGGAAGTGTGCGGGAGATTTCCGTCGTGGCGAACCCGCTTACCAGAACGTATGACCTGAAGGTGGCTGTAGCGAACCCTACCGGAGAGCTTCGCCTCGGCATGATCGCGGACGTGTACATCAAGGTCGACGGGGAAGTGGAGAACCTCGTTATCCCACCCGAAGCAATCCGAGTTGATGAGGTCGGCAACCCCTATGTGTACGTTGTCGCCGCAGACCGGAGGCTCCAACGCCGCCCGGTGAGGGTAGGAGGGTTTGTCGGGGAGGGAACGATGGTGACGGCGGGCGTTCGCGCCGGTGAATCGCTCGTGGTATCGGGCACGCCCATGCTGGCCGACGGAATGACGGTGCGGGTTCTCGCGCCTCACGCGAACGGGGAATAGTCCATGGATCCAACGAGTCTGACCGAAAGAGCCATGCGCCAGTGGCGAATCACAGTGACGGTGGTCGCGGTCTGCGTGGTGGCGGGAGTCTATTCCTTTTTCACGATGCAGCGGCAGGAGTTTCCGGCCTTTACCATCCGCCAGGGACTGGTCATCGGCGTTATGCCGGGTGCCACCTCCGAAGAGGTCGAGGACCAACTTGCCCGGCCGGTGGAGGATTTTCTGTTCAGCTTCAACGAGGTCAACAAGGCGAAGACGTACTCGGTCTCCAAAGACGGCCAACTTGTAGTGTTCGTTGAGGTGAAAGAGGATCTTGACGGGATCCAAACGGCCGCCTTCTGGGCAAAACTCCGGCACGGGCTCAACGAACTGAAGGCCCAGAAACTTCCGGGTGGAGTGCTCGCTCTTGTCGGCAACAACGAGTTCGGGGACACCAGCGCCCTGCTTTTCACTCTGGTGGCGGAAGGGAAAAGCCCGCGCGATTTGCGCGAATACATGAAAGTGCTCGAATCCCATCTGCGCCGGATCGAGGCAACTGCCAAACTGCGTGTAATCGGTGAGCAGAACGAAGTCATCAGCATCAACATCTCCCGGGACCGTGTTGCGCGTTACGGTATTCGGCCAGCTACTCTGTGGGCCTCTCTACAGGGTTTGGGCGCGCTTCCAGTCTACGCCCGACTGGACGGGGATGAATTGGAACGTCCCATCTACGTGAGGAAGGTGCTGCGCTCCGAGAATGAGCTTGCAGAAACTATCCTCCTGTCCCTCCCGACAGGCCAGCACGTGCGTTTGAAGGATGTGGCGGAGATCAAACGGGAATATGGCCACGACGACGCGTACGTCCGCTTCAACGGCAAAACTGCGCTTGTGCTGTCCATCGAAATGCAGCCGGGCAACGACATAACCCGGTTCGGCGACGAGGTGGATCGTGCGCTCGAAGAGACATTGCACGAGTTACCACCGGGAGTGACGATCTCGCGCGTCGTCGACCAGCCCAAAGTGGTGCGCACATCGGTCAACCACTTCCTCCGCGATTTTGGACTGGCCATTGCCTCGGTGATACTCGTGACAATGTTGCTTCTGCCCGTACGTGTGGCTGCAGTCGCCGCGATTACTATCCCCGTGTCCATCGCGATCACTCTTGCCATCCTGAACGCGCTGGGAGTTGAGCTTCAAACCGTCTCGCTCGCCGGGCTTATTGTGGTGCTGGGAATGATCGTAGATAACGCCATTGTGGTTATTGATGACCACGTGGACAAGCTTGATCGCGGCATGGATGCCTGGTCAGCTGCCTGGATGAGCGCGCATGATCTCGCGGTGCCGGTTTTCACAGCAACGATCGCGATTATTCTGTCTTACGTTCCCATGCCGCGGTTCCTGACCGGGGTTGCTGCGGAATTCCTCGGAAGCTTGCCCGTGACGATCGCAGTGGCACTTTCCGTCAGCCTGCTGATCGCACTCCTGCTCCTTCCAATCATGAACTCTCAGTTCGTTCGCAGGGGGTTACGCAAACGGAGCGGCCAGCGATCCATGCTCGAGCGGATCCAATGCGTGTTCGACAGGGCTCTGGATGCGGTATTCCGTCATCCATGGCTCACCGTAGCGGGCGGGATTGGCTCGGTTCTCATCGCGGTCGTGATCGCGCTTCGCATTCCGCAGCAGATGTTCCCCAAGGTGGACCGTGATCAGTTTGCCGTAGAGGTGTATTTGCCCACTGGCCGCAGTCTGAAGCAAACGGACGCAGTCATGCGGCGGCTCGAGGCCGAACTCCTTGCGGATAAGCGGGTGGTCAACGTTACCTCATTCGTCGGGCAAAGCGCGCCTCGTTTCCACACGCTGTATGCGCCCTACATACCGAGGCGGAATTTCGGGCAACTCCTCGTCAACACCATTGACGCCGATGCGACGCTGGACGTTCTCCGCGAAAGTGAAGAACGGCTGCGGGGGGCCTTCCCGGAGTGCTGGGTGCGCTGGAAGCAACTCGAATTCCAGGTCGGTTTTCCCGTGGAAGTCCGTCTATCGGGCAACGACGCGGAAGCGCTCAAAACCACCGGGGCGAAGATAGAGTCGTACGCACGCGGAATTGCCGAAGTAACCTGGGTGCACAACGACTGGGAAGAAGCGCTGCAATCTGTTGACGTTATGCCGGACGCGGACGCGTGCGCCCGTCTGGGCGTACCCCCCGCCATGCTCCAGGCGTCGCTCGCTCTGGGCACACA
>JAKPPK010000351.1 GCA_029547385.1 Candidatus Latescibacterota bacterium | reverse complement strand
CCGAGGCGACGGCGTATGATTTGGTTCGCTACGCGACCAGCATCGGCGGCATCGAGCGCGCGGCGGAAACCATTCGCCCCCTTCTACCGCTCTTGCGTGCTCGTGAACTCAGGCGCGTACTGGATGCGGAGAACGAGCCTGCCGTCGCGCAGCGGTTGGGGTTTGTCATCGAAGCGTGCGGCAACAAGTCCCTGGCGAAAGCTGTTCGCGACTGGCTGCCCGACGAATTGACACCCGTGACGCTCTCTCCGGCCAAGGGTAAGCGCGACAACCTCCCGCTCGTCAAACGCTGGCAGGTGTTCAACAACTCCAGTGAGTTGAAAATATGACGCCAATCACCCGCCAGGATATTCTGGCGCACCAAGCCATTGTGCCGTGGGGGGCGCAGCATCAGGTCGAACAAGACCTCCTATTGTGCCGCGCGATGGTCGCGCTGTTCAACGACAAGTTTCTGAATTCCCAAGTCGCCATGCGTGGCGGCACGCTGCTGCACAAAGTCCATCTCGCGCCACCCGCCCGTTACAGCGAGGACATTGATCTGGTCGTAGTTGGCGCTCGTCCGGCAGACCACATCCGCCGGGCCATCCGTCGCGTGCTGACCGATGTTTTGGGAGCGCCGAAGACATCCGTTTGGGACACGCTCGTGTTGGCAATCCGCAACACAGTAAAACCCTCGCGCGTGTTGCGCATGACTTACTCGACGCGCTCCATCATTGAGCCGAACCGGACGCTGGAAATCGTCGTTGAAGCGAATGTGACCGAATGCAAACCGCATCGCGCAGTCGTCGAAATGCCGTTCAGCTTCCCTTTTCGCGACAAGGCAGTCCAAACCCACATCAAAGGTTTCGACATCCATGAAATGCTGGGCACGAAGATGCGTGCGATGTTCCAGCGGAAGCGCGGTCGCGACCTGTTTGACTTGTATTGGGCGCTGACCAAGTCGCCAACGCCTGTTGACCCGGCGGCGGTCATCGCGTCGTTCGAGCACTACTTGAAGCAGGAAGGCACGAAAGCGGGCCGGGCGGAGTTCATCAGAATCCTCGACGATCACCTCAAGGACCGCGGATTTTGTTCAGACATGCAACCGCTGCTCCGCGCCGACATCACCTACGATCCGCAAGCGGCTGGGAAATATGTCAAAACCCACCTGCTGAACCTACTGCCCGCGTGAGGCATTCATTCTTTGCCGGCTTGAGGTTGCTTGTCAGTCGCGGCCGTCTCCGTCACAGCAATCTCGATGACTACGGGCTGCCCGTCAGGAACGAGTGACCGTTGGTTGCCGGACAACGCAGACAAGGAGGCAAGTTCCATCCGCTGCATCGCGGTTTCGATGCGTCGCAGGGAATGGCCATGCAACAGAACTTCGTGTGTGGCGAAGACCAAACGAAGTTGTTGCTGCTTTCCCTCGCTCTTGAGTTCAGCGAACGCGAACTGGTCGAACGGCAGCAGCAGGCTTTGTTCAGCCGATACTTCGATTTTGATCGCGCGAGCGTTCGGATCGCTCGCCCAACATTCGGGTGATTTTATGCTCATGTGTTTGTACAGGTTGATGATTTCGACGACGGGAGAGCTTCAGTCGGCAAAAATTGTCCGCCGCGCGACGACCAAAACGCAGCAGGTAGCGGTGCAGCCGATCCCAGAGGCGAACGCCACGAAGAGGCCCAATTCCGGGTGCGAGGTCCAGCGCCAGTCGCCTGTGGCCGGACCGGGTCACGTTCTCACGCAACTGTTCCTTGTCAGGCGTGAAGATGCGGATACCACGCCGACCGCGCGAAATCGTCACATACCATTGCTGCGCATTTGTGGCGGCCTTGATGGTGGAGTCCGAGAACAACACGTAGTCCACGGTCTTGCCTTGCGACCCGTATGACGTGACGGCGTAGCCAGGCAGGAATTCCCGGAATTCTCTGTCCAGCATCCGGCCATCCGTGAGTTCAATTCCGCCATCGGCACAAACCGACTTCACGGTCACCAGTTCCCCATTGGTGACCCGCCCGCCGGATGCCAGTTTCCGATTGGCTTTCAGGTGCAGCCGATCGCCAGGTGCAACGGCCAATTCGCGCGGCAGGCAGACCGAAATGCGGTCGAGCATCTTGTTTGAAACAGTGACAAACCGCCCGCCAACCTCGACCAACACGCCCGCCTTGACGATCCCTGCCAGCTTGCCTTTCGCGCCCGGTTCGCCCCGTCGGATCTTCTGGTTGAAGACCACAACCGCGTCTTTTGGATAGAACCGCTCGTCACGCTTCTGCGCGTTCGTCAGATCCAGCCTGTCCAGAACTTGAATCGTCGCGTCAGTCGAACCAAGCAGACCCTTTGCTTTCAGGGCATCACGAACACGCGAATTGACTCGGTGGACCTCCGCCCAGGTCTGCGAGACGACCACTGCCGAAGCGTGTCCCTCGGTGAGTCGGAGGTATTCGTCGGCAAGCCTGTCGGCTTGATCTGCTAGACCGCACGCCACTATCGCGCCCATCTTATCGAGGCGACCGAATGACTCGCCCACCTTGCCCGCCGCCGCCGATTCGACGGCTTTCCGATATGCCTGAATCCGGTTACGCTCCTCGTAGTCCCGCCCCAACGCCGGATCTTGCCGGCGAATCTTATGTAATTCGACGGGTTTGACGCCGGAATGGCGCTCGATAGCGAGCAGAGCGTCCGATGCTTCGACAGCCCCATGCTGCCGCGTGTCACCGGAGAGGATTACCCGCGCATTTCGGTCACGGGCCAGACGCAGCAGTGCGAGCATCTGCCGTCCACCAATCTGCCCCGCCTCATCTACGACCACGACCGCCCCCGTGGCAAGTTCACCCTTGAGGAGGAAACTCGCGACTGTTGACGGTGACGGCAGTCCCGCCTTTTCCATGTCCACGACTTGCTGGCGTTGCGGCGCGAGGACAACGACGCGCCGGCCAGACTCTCGGAGTTGTTCGACCAGTTCACGCAGGACGAAGCTCTTCCCCGTGCCCGCACCGCCACGAAAGACGGATACCGCGTTTGTTGAAGACAGCAGAGCATCGAGCGCCTTGCGTTGCTCATCGTCCAATGTCGCCTTCACCGATCTCGGATTGGCCACCAGTGGATGGCAGGCAGCAACGCCATCTTTCGCGGTTTGGACAATCTCCCATTCGCGGAGCAGGACGTCTCGCAAGGTCACTTCACCAGGGCGCTCTCTATCCCGGATGTAGCCGCGCTGCCGCGTGAACTGAGTCAGTTCGCCCACCGAGAAGCCCCCGCCTCGTGCTCGACCGAGCGCCTCCTGCCACACCTGACATTCAAGGACAACGGAGTTGCGGTCGAACAGATGGTCCTCCGCCCATTGCACCGCTTCAGCAACAGTGACGTGCTTCTCTTCCTTTGCAGGCGCGCTCTGTTGCTGGGAAAGCTGCCGCAACATCGCACGTTCCGCTTCGCTCAACTGTGCATCCCACAGAGTCCGCAGTTCGGCACGGCTTATGTCTTTCTGTTTTCGCGTTCGTTTCTCCGCGGCCAGTCTGGCACGCAGCTCTTTGAGATTGCCGCCCATCAACTCCGGCTTGTCCGCCAACAACTTCGCCAGTGCCTTGTCAATTTCCGTGTCTCGTTTGGAAAACCGCTCACAGAGTTCTTCGGGGATGCCTTCCACTTGGAAATCTCCGCGCAGCAGATTGCGAATGCGGTAGCCAAAGCCACGCAGTTCGCGCGCAAGTTCGTGGTAGTAGGCGTTCTCCGCAAACTTCTTCGCGCGCAACAACTCGTAGTTCTGGAGAGCCTTCCAACGATTCTCGACCGAATCAAAAGTCGCGTTGAAAACGATGCAGTGCGTGTGCAGATGCGGGTCGAGGGCGCGCGACGTGTCGTGGGTGAACAGAGCTGCTGCGAAGTTGCCCGTAAGACGGTCACTCTGTGCACCACCTGCCCGGATGCGAGTCGCAGCAAACGCCTCGAATTCCCGCAAGGCTGACCGCACAGCTCGCGCGTGGGCTTCAGGAATCCGCTCATCCATACCCAAGAATCCCGCCAGCGAAACGGATTTTGGGGGAGAGAACGTGAAGTCGTAGAATATCCGCCGATTGGCTGCGTTCTGACCGTCCTTCGTCCGCGTGGTGTTCAACCGCTGTGTCAACGTCTCGCCTGTGCCCGGATGTTGGTTTTCGCAAAGCCGCAGGAAGTCATCGGCGCGGACTTTCCCGGCCAAGCCCAGTCGTTCCGCGCCCAATCCACACCATTCGCCGGCGACGCGCTGTCCTTCGTTGTAGTAGTCGCCAACGCAGAGGTGTTCCTCGAAGTATTCCCGCGCGTTCTTGAGGTTGTATTGCGTCTTCGCTGTGACCACACACCGGACACTACGCGGACTGCACGCGCATGTTGTGTATCCGATACACCATCCGGCCAACGGACTGTGCTCAACTACCACCATGAGCACAACCGCTACACTGAAACCGGGCCGCCAACTATGGGGCATCTACCACACGGACCGTGAGTATGCCCGTTTGATGGGCGATCCACTCCGCACGGTTGTCGAAGCCCCGTCCAAACTCGCCGCCGAGCAAGCCGCCGCACGACTCGGTTTCGGCGAACCGTGGGCGCATCCTGTAACTGCCGAGGAAGCACAACGCGCCGGAATGCTTCCCAAACACCACAAGAACCACCGCCAACTAACCTGCCGCCCGCGCTCGCAAGGCATCCACATCTGATTATGCGAACACCCACAACTTCAGAGATCCGAACCGCCATCCAGGTGCTGAAACGGTTAGGAGAACACATCAATCACAACACCGCGAATGTCATCATTGACCTGCCGGAAACCCGCTTCGGCGACCATGTCGCCGCACGGGCCAAAGTGGTGAGCATCGACCAGATCACCCGAATTCATACCGTGGCCACGCAGTTGGAGAAGTGGCGCGACGATCTGCTGCAACAGAGGAGGCAGTCTGTCTCTCATCATGTTTAATACAGGACAAGCCGAACCCCTTGTTCGCACAAGGATTCAGCGTCCGCGAAGCAGTCGCGGATGATGCAGCAAACAGCCACGCGATATGAATCACTCCCGACCACAAACGCGGCACATCCGTGAACATGGACAGGCAGTGGACAAGCCGCAGTTCAGGGTAATCCCTCTCTCTGGACAGTCCGCAGCCGCGTCCAGGACACGTCAACAGGCGCGGCAACAGTCAGTCCAAAGCCCCGAAAATAACATATCCTCGACACGTCCGCAGACGACAACGGCACGGGCCGCGAATCGTCCGCAGACAGGCCGCGATCTTGGATTTCCCACGTCCGAAGCCGCGTTCCCAACCGGCATTGGCTGTGAACCTGGACAGCCACAGGCCCGTCCAAGCCATCGCATCGCTGTGGCTGTCACGCGGCCGATCCGTTTCCAAGTTCACATCCACAGCATTTAAGCCTATGTCCTCGTTTGATCCCGCAGCAGTCCGCAAGGCGGTCGAGGAATTCACACCCCGCCGTCCGCAGAAATTCCAGGATTTGCTCCCGGCAAAGGATGTCATTGTCGAGTTGCGCCAGAAGCACGCGTCGTATCGGTCCATCGCCGACCTGCTCACGCAGCATTGTCTGCCTACGAGTAAAACAGCCATCGCGCAATTCTGCCATCAGGTGCTCGGCGAAAACGTCCGGCCAAGAAAGCGACCGGGGCGCAAGCGCCCGCCCATTCCAACAAATGACGAGCCGACAACACCGGAATGCCCGCAAGCTAGCAATGGTGGTGTGCCGGTTGCATCTGGCGCGAACGTTGAAGGCGGCGAAGCGACGCCAGCCCGCGCGCGCGGCCCGCGTATCGCCCAAGTTCGGATACTTAAACCCCAAACCACATGAAACGACTCGATTTGATTCTCAATGGCAAAGGCGGTGTCGGTAAAAGCTTCTTTGCCGTGAACTTCGTCCAGTTCCTCAAGGACAAAAGTATCGCCCATGTGGCGATTGATTCCGACAACGAGAACTCCACGCTGAAGCGATTTCACCCGGACACACGATTCCTCGACTTGGACAATCGCCGGGAAATCGACGGGATATTCACGGCACTTGAGAGGGCCAATCTCGTGGTCATGGATTGCCGCGCCGCATCCACCGACCTATTCATTGATTACTTCGCCGAGATTGACCTGCCCGCCGTGCTATCCACGATGGGCGCAGGACTCACACTCGTCATGCCGGTCAACCACGAGGCGGACAGCGTGGACCAGATCCAACGGCTTGCCGACCAGTTCGGTAAGCAATGCGGCTATGTCGTGGTTCGCAACGCGGCGCATAGCGACAGCTTTGCATTGTTCGAGGCGTCGGAGGTTCGCGCTCAACTCAAGGACAAGCTCAACGGACGGGAAATTGCCATGAGCCGGTTGCAGGATTGGTTGGTGGAAGCTCTCAACGCCGAGAACCTGACCATCACGTCGGCGGCGAAGCACTCATCGTTTAGCCTTCTTGACCGGCAACGCCTTCAAACGTGGCAACGGAAGCTTTACGCCGAGATCGAATCCGTCGCCGGCCTCTTGTTGCCAGCCAAATAATCCCATGCCGAGCAACGAACAGCCCAACTTCGACGAAGAGTTCGACGAGGCGGTCGCCGAGTGGAGGGATAAGCATCGGCTGCGAGAGGACGACGCCGTGATGCTCCTTGTCGAGATGTTCCGAATCCACCAGCGGCATTGGGATGAAGTCCGACGCCGAGAGCTTCCGTCGTTTGAACAGTTCCGCTCGGACATCACGAAGTTGGTGGAAGCCGCGCGGACATTTCAGGGACAATCGGCGGCCCTGCTCGAAATCATGCGCAATCAGACCCCGGCGCATCGTGCCGCCAGAATCACCCGCGCCGCCGCCGTTTTCGCGACGATTGCGGGCTTGCTCGCCGGATATCTGATCGGGAGGGCCTGGCCGTGAAACTCGATGTAATCCCGTTTGGTCCAATCATGCCACCGCCCGACCTCCTGCTCGCAATGAGGAATCCGAAATACTTTATGGTCGCTGGCGGCATCATGCTTGTCCTGTTTGCGGCGTGGCTCTTGTTCAGTCCCCGCAATCGAAAGGGCTATGTGGCGAAGCTCGGCGGACTGACGTGGAAACGGACGCAGTTCTGTCGCGGCTGGCTCATCACCGGCGACACCGGGTCTGGCAAGACCAGTTCCGGCATCAATCAACTGGCCCACCAAGTCTTCAAAAATGAGCCAACATGGGGAGGGCTGTGCATTGATGAAAAGGGTGTGTATTGGGAAACACTCACGGCGATGGCGAAGCATTACGGGCGCGAGGGGGATTTGATTCAGTTGCGAATCCGCACCGGCAGCGAGGACGCCCAGTGGACACCGCAGCATCGCTTCAACCTGACGAGCGACCGGAGCATTCCATTCACCACCTACGCCAAGTTCGTCGTGGATACGGCCACAAGTCTCGGGCAGGGCGGGGACAAGGGGTTCTTCAAGAGCCAGGCGCAAACCCACATCGCCCATGCCCTCGAAATGCTCTACGAACTGAAACGCCCCGTGACGTTGCTCGGTGCGTTCGAGTTGCTGTCTGACCGCGAGCTGCTCGAAGAAGAAATGGAGAATCTGGAATCCCTGCTTGAAACGCCCCGGCGCGAGGCGGTTTACGCACACTTCGCGAATCGCTTCCTGAACCAGCCCGACGAACAATCCGGAGGCGTCCGCGAGACCATCGGCAATTATCTGCAATACTTCCTGACGCCCGAAGTCGCCGAGGTCTTCTGTGGAGAGGAAAGCACGTTCGACTTCGCCACGATTGACCAGGGCAAGATCATCCTCACCACGATGCCGCAGAAATTTCAGACCGAGCGGCGCTACGTGAACACATTTCTCAAGCTCCTCTATTACAGTCACGCTCTGCGTCGTTTCGACCAGACCAAGACCGACCGCGCCAAAAAGAACCTGCTCATCCTGTGGGCTGACGAAGCACAGCGATTCATGACCGCGAGTGAAGACGGCACAAGCGACTACAACTGTGTGGACGTGATCCGCGAAGCGGGCGCGACCATTGTCGCCGCCGCCCAAAGCACGACCTCGTTTGTTCCGCCGCTTGGCAACGACAAATCAAAGGTGCTGACACTGAACCTTCGCAACCGAATGATCTTTCGAGCCGCCGACGAAGCCGACGCCGTCCAAGCCGCCGATTTCCTCGGGAAGAAGCGCGTGGTGAAACGCTCATGGGGATTCAGCGCCGGCAAACGCAACGTCAACTACTCCGAAACCGAGGAACACAAGATCAAACCCCATAAGCTCCGCAATCTCCGCGACCACGAGTGCGTGCTCGTGCATTGCGAACGCGGTTTTCGCCGTGTGACCCTGCCGCCACTGGAGTTTGATGGAACGGTGTCCGGTTGGTTTCCCAAGTGGAAACGGTTGTTGTGACGGCCGTGACCAACGCACGGTTTGCTTCGCGTGCGACGTGAAAGTCGCTCAAGTAATCGTTCGATATGGATAAAACCATAAGCCGAACCTGCGGTTCCGTCCGCAGGAGCCTAACGGCACCTGCACAACTGGCAACGGTTGTGTGGGAAGCTGC
>JAKPPK010000331.1 GCA_029547385.1 Candidatus Latescibacterota bacterium | reverse complement strand
CCCGCCGGTTCAGCTCTATGACATGGATGCGGACCCCGGCGAACAAAACAACCTTCAGGCGGCGCGCCCTGAACTGGTTGCGCAGCTTGTGAGGGCACTGGAAGAGCAGGTATCCGCCGGGCGGTCCACGCCGGGGCCATCACGGACAAACGATGTTCCGGTGGATATCTGGAAGGAGACAGTTCCAGGCTTTTGGGAGGCGGATGCGTAGTAAGCTCAAATCGGCGCGGTGGGTTGCACACAGCGAACAATCAAGTTGCTGCGTGCGCCGACGCCCGACAGATCATCCGGGCAACATCGGGATTCGTATTGATTGGGATAATCTGGACCTCTGGGTTCGCACGCTTGAAGACGCGGAACACCTCGTCGGCGAAAGCCTGACCTATGATGCTGACGCCTTCGAAATCCAACACCACGGTGCGGAACTTTTCAACGCGCGCGAGAACACGACGGGCCTGAGAGCGGGAAACCAGCGATTCGTCCCCGTACCGCGCCAATCGAGCCGACACAACGGTCTTATCAAAACGGTAATCCTCGTCGGATGCATACTCATCAAAAACGTCTTTTGTCGTCCGCGTAGAGTGATTTTCCAATTCCATGAATACACTCGTGCCGGAAGCACGCTGCCGGGTATCGAATATCCAGTCGAGGGGCTCATCGCAATTGTGAGAAAACCAAACGTCTCCCGACAAAATGCCGAAAAAATCGAAAATCCTTGACGTGAAAAAAATGCCTTCGCCCGAATGCCCCACGGGGTCAGTCGTTAACTTGCCTTTGGACAGCTCCAGAAGCGCGTGGCGCTCATCCAACAGATTGAATTCACGTTGGATTTTGCGAAAGATGCCCACCCCATCATCGCTGATCATAACGGTAGTTCGTGTGCCTTTCGGTGCGTGGACTATGACAATTTCAGAACCTTCGGAATGTTCGATGGCGTTGTTCAGCATCTCGGTTACGCCATATTGCCAGATTTCGAGAACATTGCGCGGAAGTCCATCGAACCGCGGTCGCAGGTCTTGCCTCCAGATGACGTCCTCCTCCAACGCATCGTGAATTGGATACCGAAACGTTTCTTTTGTCACGGAATGGAGGCGATACCGACGTCCACGTCGCTCACCTTCCACAAGAACTGCGCCCTGTTCGACGAGTCGGGCGAGATGCTTGATCACTGCGGTGCGGGAAATACCGAAATGCTTCGCTGTGAATGCCGCGATATCGGATTCATGGTCACTGAGATTCGCCAGGATAAAGGCGCGGACTTCTTCACCGCGCCGTCTCAAACCTGCCATTGGAACCTCCATATGTTGAATCATAACCTTGGCGAAGGTTATTATAAACTTTACGGAGGTATGCGGTCAAGTCTTCAGTGGTTAGAAGAACCCACTGGCGTTGTAGATTCCGAACTCGGTGTTTCACGGGATATGCTTGCGCGACGTTGACGCCGCCGCGGCATGGGTGGCCGGATGCGCGAACTCAGGAGGGAGGCCATGTCACACGTAGTGACTATTCCGCCGGTGCGGTTATCGGAACGTTTCGAAAGGTACCGGGCATTCAGCCCTGCCGTGCCCATCTGGTGCATCACGCCGGACGGCCTCGACCGGTGCATCCACCGGTTCTACGACACGAGCCCGGTCAGCCCGTCCGGCAGGTATGTAGCACTTACCCGCCTGCCGACGGAGGACAGGCCGCCGTACGAGGGGGAACCGGCGGAAATCGTGGTGGTAGATCTGCTCACCGGGGAGTGGAGGGTGGTCGCGCCCACGTTTGGATACGACACGCAACTTGGGGCGCAGGCACAGTGGGGGCGCAGCGACCGGGAACTGTACTTCAACGACATGAACGTGGAGCACTGGCGGCCGTTCGCCGTCCGGCTGGATCCACTCTCGGGCGAAAGGACGGAGCTCGACGGCACGGTCTACATGGTCTCGCCCGACGGCACGAAGCTGGCGAGCCCGTGCCTTCTCCGCACCGGCCTCACACAGGCGGGGTATGGCGTAATCGCACCGCATGTCGCGTTGCCGTTGAACGCCCGTGCGGACGAGCACGACGGGCTCTTCATCACCCATGCGGACACCGGAAAATGCGAACTGCTGGTTTCCTTCGCGGAGATTTTCGATGCGCTTCCTGAGATGAGGCGGCCTCTCGAAGGGGAATCGGGTGCGCTGTACGGTTTCCACGTGAAATGGAACCCGCAGGGCACGCGGCTGATGTTCGTCATCCGCTGGCGGCGTGCGGAGGGGTACGGGCGCAAG
>JAKPPK010000315.1 GCA_029547385.1 Candidatus Latescibacterota bacterium | reverse complement strand
AGTTTCGGAGGATTGCGTCCTTTTGTGATAAAGGAAGTGAGCTGGCAGGTCTACACGCCGTTTGAATACGCATGGGGCGCCGCCCTGAACGGTCCAAACGGGTACACGGGGACCGCTGCGGTCGGTCCGGGATACAACGATTCCGCGGTGCCGGGACGGACGACTCCTGTTCGGGACCGTGAGAATGGGGAGTTTTACAAGCGCTCGTGGCGCCAGGCGCTTTCCTGGGGAAGAAAGTTCGTCCTGGTGGAAACCTGGAACGAATTCCACGAGGGTACCGACATTGCGAGGAGCCGCGAATACGGGGATTACTATATCCGGTTGACCCGCCAGTTCGCGGACATTCACAAGGGCCCGGTACGTTTTTCCGACCCCCAACCGTCGGGATGGGTTCGAACGTTGTCCACGAACGTGTCGATGCGAGCGGAGGTTGACAACGTTGCCCGGCTGGACCCTCTGTCTGTTGAGTGCCGTTACTCGACAGACAGCGGAGCGACGTGGATGACGGTTCCAGCGCGCGCGGTGGCCCAGGGTGACTCGCTCTACCTGTTGACTGCGGAGAATGTGCCTTTTGGACAGGCAAGCACCGCGCTTGCAACGCCGAACCGGTTCATGTTCGTAATCAGGAGCGCGGTGGGGGACACGGCGTTCGAGAGTCTTCCGCAGCCAGTCTGGCTGGGGTACCCTCCTTCTGCAGAAGGAAGCGTTGTTCTTGGTGCGCAGAATAACGAACAGGGTCTCCACCACATCCTGATGAATGCCGGCGACGGGTGGACTGCTCCGGGATCAAGAGGCGATCGCGGTGCGCGGTGCAATCTGCCGCAATCTGGGCAACAGGGGAGCTACTTCTACTTTCAGGTGGATGACTCCCTCATCTGCAACGGGAGCGACCCCGAAGCGTGGGTGGAGGTCACCTACTGGGATGGAGAGGGTACCTGGTTTGAGCTTCAGTACGATTCCCGTGGCACCGCATTTCTCGATGCCTACAAGGCGGCGGGAAGGAGGTCGATCACCGGCGTTCAGGAGTGGCGAACCACCACCTTCAACCTCAAGGACGCCTGGTTCGGGAACAGACAGAACGGAGGATCCGATTTCCGGGTGTACGCAAACGGGACGGCGTGGATCCACCAGGTGCGGGTGTACACAAAAGCTCATCCTGCGGGAGTCACTTCAGGGCCTCCGAAGGGACAACCCCTCGTATGGATGGGAGATCCTCAACCGAATCCGTTCAATTCCTCTGTGCTTGTGCCTCTGCGGATTCCGGATGGGCGGACGGCAGTTGTCAGCGTCGTCAACGCTGCGGGTCAGGTGATCCGCCAGTGGAATGAGAGTGCCGGTTCCAGATTGCTGGCCTGGGATGGGACTGATAAGGCCGGCCGGCCGCTCGGGAGCGGGGTGTATTTCGTACGGGTGCAATGCGGAGAAACAGCGCTTACGCGGAGAGTCACCCTCCTTCGATAACGCGAAACCGAACGCAGTGGGCATTCCCCTGGCCCAGGATGTCCGCGCCCTCGTTCTCCACAGGTGTGGGAGCTATCCGACAAGGTAATCTCTGAGCGTTTGATTGCGGGAGGCGTGCCGCAGTTTTCTCAGAGCTCTGTCCTTTATCTGCCGGATTCTTTCTCTCGTCAACCGGAATTCCACGCCGATTTCTTCAAGGGTCCTGCGTTCCTCCGTATCGAGCCCGAAGAATCGCTTCACGATCATCTGTTCGCGCGGGTCAAGCCCTTCCATGGCCCGTTGAAGCGCTTCCCGGCAATCCTGCATTTCCAGTTCCTCGGCCGGCGAAGCAGCGCGCTCATCGAAAAGGATTTCGGAGAGATGCACGTCATCTTCGCCTACGTGGGCGTCGAGTGAGCTGACTTTGGCCTGGAAGGAGAGCACTCCGTCCGCCGGCGCTCCCGGGGAGACCTCGTCCACTACCCGATCCCAGGCAACCGAGTCGCTGGTTTCCTGTTCGAGCCTGTCATGGAGCCGCTCCAGTTGGAGCATACGGTTTGTGCGGCCGGCAGGGATACGCATGGGCCGCGCTTGCCGTGAAAGCGCCTGCAGGATCGCCTGACGTATCCACCACACCGCGTACGATATGAACTTGTACCCCAGCGTTTCGTCAAAACGGTCGACTGCGCGAACCAGACCAAGGTTCCCTTCCGCAACAAGATCTACCAGCGGCAGCCCCCTGTGCTGGTACCGTTTGGCGAAACTGACAACGAACCGGAGGTTTGCGCGCACGATCCGTGCCCTTGCTGCGTCGTCGCCCGCGCGCGCCCTCCTCGCCAGCTCAACTTCTTCCTCGCGCGTCAACATCGGAATGGTGCGGATGTCTTCGAGATACCGCCGAAGGCTGTTGTCCGCACCAAGACTGTTTGCCTCAAGTTGTTCGTGCGTCGTTGCCATGGAAACCCTTCCGCTCGAAAGAGCGCATCGCGTCCACGTTCGCCGCACGAAACGGGTACCAGTGATGCGACGCGCTCTATGACATGTTGGCGATTATCGCCGAACTGAATTCTGAGCACCGCACTTCACGTGCGTTTTCCATCAACCGTGCGAAATCATAAGTGACTGTCCGCTGCGCAATCGTTCGCTCCAGGCCCTTCACTACGTAATTCGCCGCTTCTCCCCACCCGATGTACCGAAGCATCATCTCGCCCGAAAGAATGACTGATCCCGGATTAACCCTGTCCTGCCCCGCGTATTTCGGAGCAGTTCCATGCGTGGCCTCGAAAATCGCATGACCGGTCTCAAAATTGATATTCGCCCCCGGCGCGATGCCGATTCCGCCAACCTGCGCGGCGAGAGCGTCGGAAATGTAGTCACCGTTGAGGTTTGTGGTTGCAATGACGTCAAATTCCACCGGCCTCGTCAGAACCTGCTGGAGAAAGATGTCCGCGATGGCGTCTTTGATGAGAACCTTGCCCGCAGGAACATCCCCACCGCATTCCTCCCACGTAACCACGTGGTCCCGGTATTCCCTCTTCGCCAGTTCGTATCCCCACGAACGAAACGCGCCCTCGGTGAACTTCTGAATGTTGCCCTTATGGACAAGAGTGACGCTTTTCCGCCCGTTTTTGATGGCATAGTCAATTGCCGCGCGTACGAGGCGTTCCGTTCCGGTTCTGCTGATTGGCTTCAGCCCCAGCCCCGAATCCCGCCGGATGGTCCATCCGAACCGCCGCTCACAGAAATCGGCCAGTTCGTTGGCCTCGGTGGAGCCTTCCTTCAGTTCCAATCCTGCGTAGACATCTTCAGTATTCTCGCGGAATATCACCATATCCACGAGTTCCGGATGCTTTACCGGGCTCGGTACTCCTTCAAACCACTTCACCGGCCGCAGGCATACATACAGGTCCAGCAGTTGGCGGAGAGCAACGTTGAGACTGCGAATTCCTCCACCGACAGGTGTTGTCAACGGGCCTTTGATGCCCACGAGGTAATGCGTGAAGTCATCCACGGTTGCCTGTGGGAGCCATTCGCCGGAACTGATGAATGCCTTTTCTCCGGCAAGCACTTCCCTCCACGCGATACGCCGTGTTCCCCCGTACGCCTTTTCCACAGCGGCATCAAAAACTCGGACTGCCGCCCGCCAGATATCAGGCCCGGTGCCGTCCCCTTCCACGTAGGGAATAATTGGCACGTCCGGGACCACAAGCGTTCCGTCCTGGACTCGTATCGGTGATTCAGTTTTTGCGGTCATCATGTTCCCTTTGTCGAACAAATGAGTAATACAAACGGCGTGCCACACCGTGTAATGCACGCAAATCACTTATAAACAATTATTTAAATTCGTACGTATTGAAACATGAGCAAAATTCCCCAGCAATCAAGACCGGCATTGGGTAATATTACCCAAATGGAGATGTGATGTAAATTACTTGAACTTGCGAATCTCAGAGGCGCTCGTTGCTCTCCGAAGCAGTCATTCTAACGGGG
>JAKPPK010000313.1 GCA_029547385.1 Candidatus Latescibacterota bacterium | reverse complement strand
TGGACGAGCAGGGGCGTCCTCTGGACGAGGGCGGCGCTGTGGAGCACTTCAAGCGCACCGGGCTGTTCTTCGCGTTGAGCCGCGATCCGCAGGCGCTTGTGGCGTATGCGGAGCAGGCGATGATGAAGAATCAGGGGCAGGCGCGCGGACGGGAGCCTGGTAGGCAGGGGCCTCCGCCGCAGGGTGCGCCCGCTCCCGCTCCGGAAGGTTTCTCGCCGTTTTAGGCGGCATGGACGCTCGCGGGGAGGTGACTATTTATGAGTTTGATGCCTAGAGGCAGCGACGATATAGCCGGTCTTCTTGGCGTGGGTGCGCTGGTCGGGGCGCTGACCGGGGCGCGCGCTCCAAAGAGGGGTTCGCGTCCGGGGCTGCTTTCCACGCTCCTCGCGAGAAGCATCGAGGAGGAGCGCGCGGCGCAGGAGGCGCGCATACGGCAGGAGCAGGCGCAGATGGCGTTCCTCGGGAGCATCGCGCCGAAGATGCTGGAGATGGGTATCCCAATGGGGAACATCTTCAACGACGATGTGTACGCCCGGCTCGGAATGAATCCGGAGGAAGCGGGCAAGGCGTTCAACACGGTCGCCGTGCTGAAGATGCTTCCTACATTGCAGCAGTACGCGCCGCACGCGACGCAGGATCAGTTGGCAAAGTTGGCTTCCGGGGATTACCACAGAGCGGCGGACTTCTTCGTGTCCGATGCGAACCGCGACGTGCATCGGAACGCCGCGCTCTTCCCGGCGCTGGTGCAGCAGTTGGGGAGCGCGAACGGGCTGACTGCGATAGGCGGCATGACGCAGGACGGGAGAGCGATGTTGAGCGACGGGTCGGCGTTCAACAACACCGGCGGACTTCTTGCGGCGTTCGGGTTAGGGGATAAAGGGGCGAAGGATCAAGCATTCGTCAGGGCGGATACTCTCAATGCGAACGCGAACAGAAGGGCTTCCGCTCTTTCGGCTCAAGGGCATTCGCAGGATGTGGCACTGGTAAGAGAAAAAACGGCTGCTGAGGCAGTCAAAGTCGGGCTTGGCTTGGGGCTCAATGTCCATTGGGGAGACCCGGAACTATTCAGCAAGGTGTCTGGGGCTGTTGCGGCTGGTAAAATTTCAACCGCTCAAGGAGCAAAGGATTTAGTCGTTGCGAAATTCAATGAGGGGTTCTTTAATATCGTTGCCCCCTGGCTTGCTTCACCGAAGGGGAAAGAAGAAGATGCGATCGAGACTGAAAGGCGAAAGCGGTTGGAAGCGAACGGGAAGGCCCCTGCAAAAGATGCGTTCGTCCCGGATATAAGGCTCAAGACACATGTGGCTGCGTATCTGGATAGTTGGGCCGGGAAGTTGGAGCAAGTCGGAGTGGATGAAAAGGAAATAGCGAGATTGACTTCACAGATAAACATCCCGACTGTTGGGCCGAAGGCTGTTTTGTGGGCTGCGCAAAAGGAGTATGAAAGACAGTTGGATATTACGAAGAAAACCGGTGGGTCTTCAGAGGTGCAGAATCTTTTACAGCATAAAGAAGATGTTGGAAGACACATTCTGCAAAAGGTGATAGACGATTATAGGAAGAATGGATACATTGTATATGGAATCGGGTATTAACTGTTGATAAAGGACGGGGGGCGTGCGCGTGAAGAGTTTGACGGACTTGATAACCGAAGATGTTTTTTTGAATAAGGGAGATTGGAATCCCTCCGCATTCGACACGTTCGAGGATGTGAAGAAGCGGAATCCTTATGTGGTGAGTTTATATAAAGAAGAACCGCCCGCTCCTGCCCCGGAGCCGGAAAAGTCGTGGTTTCAAAAGTTCTTCGCACGCGAAGCGCCCTCCGTTGTTTCGACCGATGAGAAGCGGAGAGAAGCGCCCGCGCTGACATCCTCCTTCACCGATCCCGTCTGGGAAATGGAGGAGGCGCTGCGCGCGGAGGCCGCTCGCCGCGCGGAGGAGCTGAAGGCGAAGGCTGAAGCGGAGCGAAAGCTGCAAGCCGCGTTCGAGGCCGGAGAGAGACAGCGCAGGGAGAAGAGCGGCATGGGGCTGTATATTCCGGAGTCGGTGGACATGGCTTCGTCCGGAACGCTTCCCGACGAGGAAGCCGTGCGGCGGGTGCCGGCGAATGCGGTTGCGGAGGTTGTGGAGAAGGATATCGAACTTCCTCCGGATAGATCGCTTCTTGAGAAAATGGCTGATCCTCAGTGGCAGTACGAGATGGAGCGGAACATCGCCAGGATAAAGGAAGCTGAAGCTATCGGGGCGAAGCGGGATGACGGGAAGAAAGAACCGACGTCCGGCAGGGAGGAAGCGAAGCGTTCGTATGCAGGGCCGAACGCTCCTCTTGATCTCTCTGGATTAGAGAAGGATCCCGCGCATTTCGGCAAGGCGATACAGAATATCATTCCGGGATATGTCGATAGCATGTCGAAATCCATGCTTGTGTCTGCGTTTGAAAAAGAACAAGCGATGCAGGCGAAAGGCGTCGAAAATATATTCAAGGAGACGGACGATTACTTGAGAACGCGCCGTCCCACGGAAGAGGACATTGCGCGGATTAAGTCGGAACCCGCTGTTCCTTTTTCTTTTGAAGGCGGGAGACAGTCCGGTCTTAC
>JAKPPK010000295.1 GCA_029547385.1 Candidatus Latescibacterota bacterium | reverse complement strand
ACGCCGTCAGTCGGCGCCGCGACGCTTTTTACCACTATTCCCTCATCCGCAAATGCCCGAACTGCTTCTTTCAAGCCGGTTTCCATGGTGTCCGGCTGCACCTGATAGCCGGGTCGAACGGGGAGCTCCACCGCATCGAATCCGAACCCCCGTACCAACGCTCCCAGTTCACCAAGCGACAGTGTCTTCCACGGCTTGGTGAATACCGAAAACGTTACTTGCTCACCGTTCATGTCCGGGCCCTCCCACGAAGCTGCGCATGCGAAACAGATCCGCTACTCTGCATCACACCGGTATGATATGCGCACCCACCGGAGTAACACAAGGGCACTGCCAGCCCGTGGTGGTTGGCACCGGCCGTAGAAGGGGCGACCGCTGCTACTCCGCTCGGCTCGGCGGATGCGTGGCCGGCCTCCCGTTGCGTATATTGCGTACCATACAGCGCTTCCGCCCGGCCAAGTGCCTTACTCACGGAAGGGAATGCGGATGAAACCGTTGGCGTTTGCTGTCGGTCTGCAGGCGGCGTTCTCGGGAGGCAACCTCCAATCGAGCAGCGCGGTCGCCCTGGCGATTTCCATCTGCGCCGTCGTCTGCCTTTTGCTGTTAAGTATTCTCGTCCTCTCGTTTGGCGGGCGGGTACGCCGTTTTCTGGCACAGACACTCGTCTCGAAGCTCTTGGCGGAGCACCCCGGCGAGGGCCGCGCGACACCACTATGGCACAGGGCGGTGCGAGCAACCGTAGAAACGGCGTTGTGGCTGGTCAACGTCTGCGCCTCCCTTGCGCTGTTCTACTTCGCTGCCAGCATGGCTCTCGATTTGTTCGACCTTCAAGACGAGGGACTCGTCTACCTGCAGGGGTCTCTCATCTCCCTGCTTGGCCTTGTCGTGTTTTTCCGGATCAACGGATCCTTCCCAGGTGTCTACCGACGCCTCGAGAATTGGCGCTCGCCGTTGACGATTCGAGGCCACAAACTCGCTGAAGTCGAAACGGTAGCGGATTTTCTCACTTTCAGTTCGAAGGCCCTTCGCGTCTCCTTCGCGCTTGTCTCGTTCTACGTCGTCGGCCGCTATTTCACCTCCCTGTTCCCGGCAGGAGAAGCCCAGGCCTCCTATGAAGTCGTGCGCGGTGTCATGTATGCCGTGTTGGCCACGGTTCTGCTCGCCGTGGTCGTGCGGGCGATCAACCGCTTTGGCGCAGCGGTCGCCGCCCGTTCGCGGGATTGGGCCGCCGAATTGGAGGCAAGCCCTGAAGAAACAACTCTTTACGTGAAGATGGTTCATCTCGGGCACACCGGTATCCAGATTCTGCGCGTCATGCTGTTGGTACTTGCTGTTTACGGGTACGCCGCCTTCGTGTTGGGCTTGTTCGCAGTCACCTCCACCTGGGTGGGAAGTATCGTGGAGATGCTGGTCACTCCGGTCCGTCAGGTTGGGGATACCGTGGTTGGGTACCTGCCCAATCTCTTCGCCATCATCGTCATCCTTGCGGTGACGTACGCCATAGTGAAAGCCGTGAGATGGACGGCTTCAGAGATCGGCAAAGGCACGGTGACCCTGCCAGGGTTCTTTCCCGAGTGGGCAGCACCGACGTACAAGATCGTTCGTTTCCTTATCATCGTTTTCTGCGCCGTCGTCCTGTTCCCCTACTTACCAGGGTCCGGTTCACCGGCTTTTCAGGGCATATCCATCTTCGTCGGCGTGTTGTTTTCCCTCGGTTCTTCCGGAGCTGTTTCCAACATTGTCTCCGGTGTGGTCCTCACGTATACAAGGGCGTTCCGCGTAGGGGACATGGTGAAAATATCAGACACGACAGGCACGGTGGTGGAGAAGACGCTGCTCGTTACGCGGGTTCGGACAGTGAAAAACGTCGACATTACGATTCCGAATTCGATGGTTCTGGGGAGCCACATCACGAATTTCAGTTCGTCGGGGAACACACTGATAGTACACACCTCAGTGACAATCGGCTACGACGTGCCGTGGAGAGTCGTTCACGAGCTTCTTCTGGAGGCGGCGGACAGGTCGTCGAGCCTGCTGAAAAATCCTCCACCCTTCGTACACCAGACCTCTTTGGAGGATTTCTACGTAGAGTACGAGTTGAACGCGTTTACTGCCCTGCCAAACACCATGGCAGCAACGTACACCGAGCTCCACCAGAACATCCAGGACGTGTTCAACGAGCGGGGAGTGGAGATCATGTCGCCTCACTATCGCGCGGTGAGAGACGGAAACCAGGTGGCAATACCAGCGGAGCATGTGCCTGAGGACTACGAAGCTCCAAGGCTCCGCGTGGAAACGACACAGCCGCACAAAAAGGCTTGACCCGAGATGCAGCACGGTGAGTCGAACGCACGGATCGAGCCCAGAAGAAGAGCTCCGTGGCGCGACAAATGGTATCGCATAATCTTCGAATCTGATACGCCAGCGGGCCGGCTGTTCGATGTCGTGTTGATGGTCGCGATCGTCCTGAGCGTCCTGACTGTGTTCGTGGAGAGCGTTCGCAGCATCCGGTTCCGATTCGGGTCAGTTCTTTTCGGCCTGGAATGGGCATTCACGCTTCTTTTCTCGGTGGAATTCGCCCTGCGGATCGCGACGGCGAAGAGGCCGATGCGCTATGTGTTCAGTTTCTTCGGGCTCGTTGATATCCTCTCTATCCTGCCCACGTATCTCAGCCTGGCGCTTCCCGGCAGCCAGTATTTCCTGTCAGTGCGTTCGCTGAGGCTTCTGCGCGCGTTCCGGGTGTTCAAGCTTTCGAAGTTCCTGCGCGAAGCGAACGTGCTTTCCACCGCCCTCCTTGCGAGCGGGCGCAAAATCACCGTGTTTCTTTCCACCGTCTCGATGCTCGTCGTCGTCATCGGTTCGGTCATGTACATGATCGAGGGCGAGGAGAATGGCTTCACGGACATCCCGACAAGCATCTACTGGGCAATTGTCACGCTGACGACGGTGGGGTACGGGGATGTATCCCCGCACACGCCACTGGGCAAGACGCTTGCATCGCTGGTGATGATTCTGGGATACTCGATCATTGCCGTACCCACCGGCATCGTGACGGTGGAAATGTCGCAGGCAAAAAAACGCGCGGACGCAGAAAAAAGCTGTCCCCAGTGCGGCAAAACAGGGCACGATTTGGACGCGCGATTCTGCAAACACTGTGGTGCCGCGCTCTAGCGGCTGTTTTTGGTCCTGATCTTTTCACTGGTATGACACCCGAACGGAGGAACCATGTTTCCGAACCTGAGCCCCGGCGCGGTAGGCATTCGCGCCAACATTGAAGAAGCCGCCACGCTTGCCAGAACGAACGGTTTCAAGGGCATTGATATCGATATCCACGAACCGGAACGGTACGGTGC
>JAKPPK010000289.1 GCA_029547385.1 Candidatus Latescibacterota bacterium | reverse complement strand
GGGGGGGGCGCGCCGGGCGGTTGAATGATATATATATCCCTCTCTCGCGAATTTTTTATTTTTTTTTATTTTAGGTTCACTTTTTGAACCGTAGTTCACGAAAATACCCCCCCGGTACAGGCTCTTTTTTGTACCGCCTGTACCGCTTGCGCGGACGCTTGCGCTGCAAGCGTTTGCTAATTGTTGCTCTGTACCGTGCAAATGTACCGTTTGTTCCCCTGCTCCGTGATATATAGCGCGAATGTGAGTCAATGATAACAGCTTGTTTACATCCGCTCAGAAATTTGTAAACACGGCACACCGGTACACCGGTACTGTGCCGGTACATGTACCGCTTGTACCGGCTGCAAGGGGTAGACGATTATGTAGCGGAACAACCGGTACAGGGGGTCTCTATAAGAGACCCCTGTACCGGTGTACCGCTATCGGCGTACCCCCAACTTTTTCCAGTTCCCCTAGGCATCCGCACGTTTCGGGCCATCTCTCTCCGAGAGGGTAGGGGAACAAAGCCCTTTGTGCCCCTCGCAATTGAAAATATTCTGACTTTGGGGCCTTCGAGGATTTGTAAACATTCCGAAGCAAGAAAGTCTACCCCGCGCCGGGCACCCCGTACCCTTCGGGGCAAATTCGCTACCTTGACGCCGGGTGTACCAAGACCGCTCCCCAGGGCGGTCTTTTTTTATGCTCTCGAAGGGAGGCGTTCAACAATACGGCTGATGTTGGGAGATTGTATAGAGCGTATGAAGGAGATTAACGACGGCTCGGTGGACGCTGTTATCGCTGATCCTCCGTATGGCACGACCGCTTGCAAGTGGGATTCAGTCATACCGCTTGAGCCGATGTGGAAGCAGTTGAAGCGGGTGATTAAGCCGAACGGGGCGATTGTGTTGTTCGGGTGTCAGCCGTTTACGAGCGTGCTGGTGATGAGTAACTTGTCTAACTTTCGCCATGAATGGGTATGGGACAAAGTGAACAAATATACAGGAGCTTTGCAAGCGAACAAAAGAAGAATGAGACGACATGAAGATATTTGCGTTTTTGCCACCAAGTCGGCTATAACCTATAACAAACAATGGCGACAGGGTAAACCTTACAGCGTGAAAAGGACAAAAGGACATGGTGAACACGTTGGGGACGCTGAATATAACAAGGTGAGAATCGGAGAGAACAACGGAAACCATAATCCGTGTTCAATCCTTCAGATACCCGCAGATAATAAAAAGGAATTGGGGCTACACCCCACCCAAAAGCCCGTTGCCCTTATGGAGTACCTTATCCGCACGTACACGAACGAGGACGAAACGGTGCTTGACTTCACGATGGGCAGCGGCACAACCGGCGTTGCTTGCGTGAAAACGAAACGGAACTTCATCGGGATAGAACTTGACGAGGGGTATTTCAAAATAGCGGAACAGCGAATCAGGGAGACGGAGCCGCCTATTTTTTGATCGGAGGCGCTTTTTTTATGCCTCAAAACCCCCGCGAAAACGCCCCTAGAATCAACGAGATTGGAAAAGAGGTATGGATATACCTTTTCTTGAAACTTGTTCGTTCTAGGGCCGTTTCTGACGGTCTAGGCTCGATGTAACGGATATATTCGTGTCGGATGACACTGTGTCTATGAGAGTAAGGCAGGTGGTTGTTTCATGGCGAAGAAGAAATCTCAGCCGTCTCCCGAGCAGCTTCAGCGGATGCGGGACACGGCGTTGCAGATAGAGGTGTGGGCGAAGAAGCCGTGGCGGTGGATTCGGGATTGTTGCGTGACGCAGGACGAGGCGGATTCGTCGTCGCCGGTGAAGCCGTTCCCCGACAAGGAGTATCTGCGATACATTGCGGATTTGTGGCAGAGGAGTTCGCTGCTGGCGATTCCGAAGAGCCGCCGGATGATGCTGACGTGGCTGATGCTGGCGCTGCATCTGCATAAGGCGCTGTTCTTTCCGCGAAGCGCGATCTTCATCCAGTCGAAGAAGGAGGACGACAGCGACTTCCTTCTGTCGGACAAGCGGATGCTCTTCATCTACGAGAATCTGCCGAAGAATCTCCCGTGGCCGAAGGTGACGCGGAAGTTCTGTTCCCTGGAGTTCTCGAACGGGAGCTACATGCGCGGCATCGCCCAGGGGCCGGATCAGTTGCGGCAGTACACGGCGTCCGCGATTCTGTGCGACGAGATGGCGTTCTGGGACAAGGCGGAGCAGACGTGGGGCGCGCTGAAGCCGACGGTGCAGGGAGGCGGGCAGGTGACGATGATTTCGTCCGCCGGGCCGGGGTTCTTCCAGCGGATAGTGGAGGGGAGGCTTACCGATGACAGGCGGTGAGATCAACCATATCCCCATCCCCGGCCTCAAGCAGTGGACGACGCCGGACGGAATTGTCGTTCTCCAGGTCCATTACTCCGCAGACCCGGACAAGTCCGCTCCGGAGTGGAAGGAGCGGGAGATGAAGGGACTTTCCCCTCAGCAGTGGGAGAGGGAGTACGAGATCAACTTCAACGCTCCGGAGGGGAAGGCGTTCTTTCCGGAGTTCGATATGACTCGGCATGTGGCGTCCGGGGAGATGGAGCCGTTTGTCGGGAAGCCGGTCGTTCGCGGATGGGACTTCGGACTTTCTCCCGCGACGCTGTTCGCGCAGTGGGGGCCGACGGGACAGCTCTGCATCTTTCACGAGATTCAGTCGTGGGACTGCGGTATCCGTGCGCACGGGGCCGTGGTGAAGGCGGATTCGTCGTCTCTCTTTCCCGGTTCCCGCTTCGTCGATTATGCCGATCCTGCGGGGATGCAACGGGCGCAGACGGATGAAAAGACGTGTTTCCAGTTATTGAGGCTGGAATACGGATTCGTCCTCTTTCCGGGGCCGGTGTCGGCGGTGGCGCGGAGCGAGGCGATACGGAAGCTCCTGACGACGACGACGCCGAACGGGAAGCCGATGCTGCTTGTCGATCCGCGATGCGCGTGGTTGATCGCGGCGCTGGCGGGAGGGTACCACCGGCGGGAGATCGGCGGTCGGTACACCGAAGACCCGGTGAAGGACGACTACAGCCATATCATCGACTGCCTCGGATATGTCGCGGCAGGGCAGGGGCGGAGCGACGCCCGCGACGAGCCTATCAAGTATCCGGATGCGGATGTGTTTTAGGGTTATAGGGCGTAAACCCCGGGTGCTTCAGCCCCGGGATATAAGCCCTTCATCCGCTTCAGCAGCTTCAGACCGTCCTTGGGACTCTTGACGACATATAATGATTGTGGTATATTGTTGCCACACACTGAATCGGGAGGATAGACATGAGACTGGAGCAGGCCGAGAAACCGTATCATACCGACCACAGCATTGTCTATTCGTGCCAGTATCACGTCATCTTCTGTCCGAAGTACCGCCGAGCAGTACTCGAGGACGCCGTTGCCAGGCGGCTGAAGGAGATGATACTGGAGAAACAGGCGGAGTACGGCTACGCGGTCATGGGCATGGAGGTCATGCCCGAACATGTCCATCTGCTCCTGGACGTCGACCCCAGAGTCGGCGTCAACAACGTCGTCGCCAAGATAAAGGGCTATACGTCGCACGAACTGCGCGAGGAATACCCGTGGCTCAAGAAGCGGCTGCCGACGCTCTGGACGCGGAGCAAGTTCATCTCGACCGTGGGCGCCGTGACGCTGGACACGGTGCAGCGGTACATCGCCGACCAAAAGGGCGTCTGATGTTCCGGAAAGCGTTCCGCTACCGCCTGTATCCGAACAAGGAGCAACAGGCCGGGCTGGCCGTTCAGTTCGGCCACGCCCGGTTTGTTTATAACTGGGCGCTGGCGACGCGGAACGCGCATTACCGGGAACACGGCACGGACATCGGCTACTACGCCCTCAAACGCATGATGACGGACCTGAAACGCCAACCGGACCACGTCTGGCTCAAGGAGGCCGATAGTCAGGTGCTGCAGGCGAAGGTCGAGGATTTGGACCGCGCTTTCGCCAACTTCTTCAATAAACGCGCCCGGTATCCGCGCTTCAAGAAGCGTCGCGGTCATCAATCCGTCCGCTGGCCTCAACGTTTCAAGTTCGACGGCGACCGCGTCTATCTGCCCAAGGTCGGATGGGTGAAGATAGTTCTCCACCGCCCCCTGGAGGCATACCTCGTGGAACCGGGAAGCCCAGCCTTTCTAAGGCTGGGTAGCTCACTCGAAAGCAGGTGGGTGTTGTCGACGAGATGATTGAAATCATGGAGATGTCCACGGAGGTCGTCCCCGAGGGGAAGGACGAGCCCGAGT
>JAKPPK010000285.1 GCA_029547385.1 Candidatus Latescibacterota bacterium | reverse complement strand
GTGCGTCTCACCCCGCCGGCAGGCCTCCATTATCACCAGTACTGTTATGGCCAGTGGATCGCTCCGGACTGCCGGACGCTTCTCGTATTCCGCTACCGGGAGCTTCGGCGCGATTCCCCGATAGACCTGTACCGCGTCAATACGGATGGCAAGGGATACGAGATTGTTGCGGAGAACGCCGGGTGGTCCACCATCTCGGTTGACGGGCAGTTCGTTTTTGCCGGTACCGCAGGCGGCATTCTGCGCATTCCTCTTTCCGGCGGCGAATCTGACACAGTGTTTCGCTCAGATTCCTACCGTGGAATGTCGGCGAACGCACAGACGCGGGATGGGCGATTTTTGTTCTGTCACGCATTCGGCGAACGGGGACACGAACTGGTTCGTGTGCAACTCGACACGGGGGAGGCGCAAGTTCTTTTCAAGACGGATTACCTCATGCACCTTCACCTGCACGACGAAGGTGAGGGTCGGCTTCTCGCCACCGTCCGTCCTCCCGATTTGGAATGGGGAATATACACATTCGATCTAGATGGGGGAGATTTCCGGAAACTTCCGTTCACGCGGAGTACAAACCATTTCGCATCGCTCGGTTGCACCGGGAAAGTGATTACTACGGTTCACGGCGGCGGCAACGCCATCGAGATCGGTACCCCTGGCGGCGCCTCTGCCGAAGTGTTGGTGGAGGGCGAAGGGTTCTGGCACCCGACGGCTGACTCAACGGGCGAATGGGTTGCGTGCGACACAAACTGGCCGGATACGGGCTTGATGCTGGTGCATGTCCCGACTCGGCGCTACCGCGTTCTCTGCTTCACCGGGACGAGTGGCGGCCACCCGCAATGGGCACATGCGCACCCGCGAATGTCACCCGACGCGAGTTACGTCGTGTTCGACAGCGACAAATCGGGGATCACTCAGACGTACGCAGTCTTCGTTCCTCCCGAATTCAAAGAGGAACTCCGAGGCTGACCGAACCCTATCGCAGCGTTTCTTCCTCATTGCAGCGGGGTATTGTCCATGGGTTGTGAGCGCGTGGCCCGAACCGACCCCGAAACCGGCGTCAGGATTCTCCAGCTGACGAGCTTTCCCATCACTCACTGGCATCTCGGCCTTGGAGACTTCATCACGCCGGATGGTGAGAGGCTCCTGATTGCGGCAAACAGGTTCGCGGGAAGGAACTCGCCGCGAGACCTGTACAGTATTCGAGCCGATGGAGATGATTTTAACTTCCTGCTGCACGATTTTTCCGGTGGTGTCATCTGCCCGCGGGTGCAATGGGTTTACACCGGCTGTGCGGGCGGCGTTGTGCGGATTCCGATCGAAGGCGGAACGGCGGAAGTTCTCTGGAGCCCCGATTGCTACACGCATATCATGGTTTCCGCGCGGAGCAGCGACGGGCTGTGGCTGTTCGGGCAGGGCCGGCGCAAAACCGATGGCAGCTTCGACATTGTCAGGATTTCGACGGAAACCGGGGAAGCCTCTGTTATAGTGCGGGCGAGTTACGTCATGCCGGTTTTGCGCAGCAGCGCAAACGGGGAACGACTGGTTGCGTCGATCGCACCCGTCGGAGACGACGGCAAGCCTCTGATGCCGTGGGGCGTGTGGGAATTCTCGTCGGAAGGAACCGATTTCCGCCTCGTTCCATTCTCGCGGAGCACGAACCACTACTGCCCGATGGGGAGTACCGGCCTGGTCGTAACGACCGCCGCGCATCCGGGCAATGCCCTTGATGTTGCAGCCCCCGGCGGATGTGAACGTGTTCTCGCGCGCGGTACGGGGTTCTGGCATGTCAGTTCTGACGAAACCGGCACTTGGCTCGCCAGTGATACAAACTGGCCTGATGTCGGGTTGCAGATCGTGAACTCGCACACGGGGAAGTATGCCACACTCTGCATGACAGGCGCCAGTGGCGGACATCCCCAATGGACACACGCGCACCCGGTGATCTCACCGGATGCGCGCTGGGTGCTGTTCACGAGTGACCGAACGGGCTTCCAGCACGTGTACCTCGCCGACATTCCTCCCGAGTTCAAAAAAGCGCTGAGCGCCGCATGATACGAGCCTTCCACGGGCGCGCGAAAGGTTCGTGAGGCCGCATTTGAAACAGGGTAAGCGGCTAACACGCGGATGCAGTCCGCGCAACAAGCGCCTGCGACAGTTTTTCCCGGCCCGGATTGACGAGAGTCTGCAAAACTCGCTACATTGTAGTGTCCATTGCTGCGCATTTGTGCAAAATTCGCCGGCTACACGAACGAATGATAGGTCGTAATCGCCGGTTGGCGCTTCTGTATTGCACGGAATCATCCTGATCTCATCGCAGATGGGACAAAAACTTCGCGTTCCTGCAAACCCGGGGTCGTGTTCATGCCTTCAAACCTGCGTCTGCTCCTGGCGGACGGAGATCGCAGTTCCCTGACGATCATGCAGGAGATTACGGCCCAGTGGGGGCACCAGGTTCTTGCCTGCCGGAGCGTGGCGGAAGCCGTTTCCGCCATGGACGCCCACAAGGTTGATGTGGTGGTTACCGACCTGGTCCTCCCGGATGGCAGTGGACTGGACCTCGTCAGACACGCACACGAAATCGACGTTCCGGTCGCCTCTATTGTGATTTCCGCACACGGAACGATTGCAGGAGCAGTGGATGCCGTACGTCTGGGGGCATACGATTTCCTGACGCGCCCGGTGGATCTCGCCAAGCTCAAAGTGATCATTCCCGCGGCGTTCGACAAAGAACGCCTCCGGTTCGAAAATCGGCAGCTCCGTTCAAAAATCAGCGAGGAAACGCGGCCGGAGGGGCTGGTAGGCCAGAGTCTGGCGATCAGACAGGTTATCGAGAAAATCCGGATGGCAGCAAATGCCCGTGCTACGGTTCTGATTACCGGTGAAAGCGGTACGGGAAAAGAGGTTATCGCCACTGCGATTCACAAATTGAGTCCGCGGAGCGCAGAGCCGCTGGTGAAGGTTGCCACAGGCGCTCTGGCTCCGCAGCTGCTGGAAAGCGAATTGTTTGGCCATGAGCGCGGCGCTTTCACGGGTGCGGTGGCGCAGCGTCGCGGGCGGTTCGAACTTGCGCATACGGGAACTCTGTTCCTTGACGAAATAGATGGTCTGGAAATCGGCTTACAGGGCAAATTGCTCAGGGTACTCCAGGAACGACAGTTTGAGCGGGTTGGCGGCGAGCAGACGATTACGGTGGACGTCCGCCTTATCGCCGCGACGAACGCCAATCTGGAAAAAATGGTCGAACAGGGGCTGTTCCGAAAGGATCTCTATTACCGGCTGAATGTCGTCAGAATAGAAGCACCGGCGTTGCGGGACCGGCGAGAGGATATCCCTCTGCTCGCCTACCACTTTGTCGCGCTCTACGCGCAGGAGAATGGAAAAACAATCCGCGGAATTGACCCTGCCGCCATGGCATTACTCCAGAGCTACGAATGGCAGGGGAATGTCCGGGAACTCGAAAATGCTATCGAGAGCGCGGTGGTGATGTGTCCGGGAGATTGGATTACTGCGGATCTCCTGCCGCAGAATGTGCGCAGTGGACCGCCAGAGGAGATGCAATTCCGTGTAGGTATGACCCTCGAGGAAATGGAACGTCGTGCGATTGAAGCGACCTTGAGGGCGACTCATGGTAACAAGACTGCTGCAGCGAAGATGCTGGGTATCGGGGTCAGGACGATCCATGACAAAATCAAGAAGCTTCGCCCCGCCGGAGCCTCAGAACCAACAGAATGAACCTGCGACGGTACGGAGATTGCATCACGTGACTTCGTCCGGACACTCGGAATCGCGAGCATGAGGAGCAACTGAATGGGACCCGCGAGCGCATCGGAAGCTTCCGGTCACACTACGCAACCGGAATGGTTCCCCGCTGTCGTAGAGCTTCTGCGCGTCCGAGGCTACCTTACGCTTTCCGTGAAGATCGGCTACGAACTGGTGCTGATAGTCAGCGGATCGGCTGGCGAAGCAGCGGTCATTGACCTCTCACAGGAACCGACCTCACTGTGGACAGATGCGTGGGCAGGCATGCGGCAGGTGCTGCCCAGGGTTCCCGTGATTGCGATTCTGCCGGCGGGGAACACAGACGAAACCATCATGCCTGAGCACGGTGCCGTTGCGCGTGTTGTGTCACCTGTAGACGCAGAGAGCCTTGTGGGTATCGTGGAGCACGTCCTGCAGAACCCCTCATATTCACGTTGACCACGCCTTCGCTCCTGCCGGTTTGTCCACACCACCAAGCTGACCACTGTTTACGTATCCGCAGGCTTGAGCTCCGTGAGCGACCGCCGAATGTTGCGGATCGCCTGCCTCAGGCGATGTTCGTTTTCTACGAGTGCGATGCGGACGTAGTCGTCGCCAAGGTCGCCGAACCCGATGCCGGGAGCCACCGCGACCTCCGCCTTTTCCATGAGCATCAGACTGAAATCCATACTCCCCATGTGCCGGTACGGTTCCGGGATGGGTGCCCAGACGAACATCGATGCCTTGGGTTTCTTCACCGGCCATCCAATGCGGTTCAGCCCCTCACACAGTACATCCCGCCGTGCCTGGTACACGGCAGCCGCTTCACGGACGCAGTCCTGTGGCCCGTCCAGTGCCGCAATCCCAGCCACCTGAACCGGGGTGAAAATGCCGTAGTCGTAGTAGCTTTTTATTTTTGCGAGCGCTCCGACCACGTCAGCATTGCCCACGCACGCTCCGATTCTCCAACCTGCCATGTTGTAGGATTTGGAAAGGGTGAAAAACTCCACCCCGACGTCCTTCGCCCCCTTCGCCTGAAGGAAAGAGGGGCTCTCGTATCCATCGAATGTGATTTCGGAATATGCCATATCGTGGATGACGATGATATCGTTCTTCTTCGCGTAATCGACGACTTCCTGGAAAAAATCCAGGCTTACAGTAGCAGTGGTAGGATTGTTCGGGAAGTTCAGGGTGATGATGCGCGGTTTCGGCCAGATTTCGCGCGTGATTTCGGCCATGCTGGGGACAAAATCCTGTTCCTCGTGAAGGGGAACGGTTACCACATTTCCCCCCGCGAGCGCGACGCTGTAAATGTGTATCGGGTACGCGGGGTTCGGAACAAGCGCCAGGTCCCCCGGGTCTATGAGGGCCAGAACAAGGTGTCCTATTCCTTCTTTCGAGCCGATGGTGGCGACGACCTCCTTTTCCCAGTCCAAGCTTACACCGTACTTTCGATCGTAGTACCGGGCGATTGCTTTGAGAAGCGCAGGAATCCCGCGTGAGGCCGAATAGCGGTGGGCTTTACCATCCTGAGAGACTTCGATGAGCTTGTCCACAATGTGTTTTGGTGTGGGCCGGTCAGGATTTCCCATCGCAAGGTCTATGATATCCATGCCCTGCTGACGGAGCTGAAGTCGCATCCCGTTGATGCGTGCGAAAAGGTACGGTGGCAGGCGCTGCAGGCGACTGGAAAGGACTTTGGGCATCTGCTTCCTCCAGATGGTAAACGCGTAAGGAACGATTTTCAAAGATAGCAAACCGACGACGAAGAATACAGCGCATCACCCGAAAAAGCGCCTTCGGAGCGATGGTCTGCACACCTCCTTTTCACCTGTTCGTGAAGGACGACTGAATGAAACGCCTCAACAACATGGTTGTGGAACTCGCTCGCGGCGTTCCGAAAGCCAGTGAGGAGCTTTTTGAATGTGAATTCGAGTCCCCCCGGTCCGGCTGGCATTACGTCGGCTGCTCATGGGACGGGGAAAGTGGAGAGGTGAGGTTCGTCGTTGATGGGCGTGCGGCGGGTACGCGCCCCGCGTTCGGGTCGCTCGTGGAGGCGATGCCTCAGCTGCCGGCAGGGCCGCACACATTGAGAGTGGAAAAGACAGCAGATGGCCGATTGGGGGAAGTGTGCGTCAGGGCGGTGCCTGAGCTGGCGTACTGCAAACACCAGTACAACCCCCACATACCTGAGTACGGCCCGTACGACTGGGATTTCATCGCGCGAACCGTACTTCCCCATGTGAACACGGTAGTGGGAAACGGGGACCCAAGCCATGAAGAGCATCTGAAGTGGTGGAAAGCCAGGGGAGGAAAATGGATCGTAGAAACGAGCCTCCACGGGATGAACGACGAGACCGTTACGGCAGATGAAGTATGGCGGAGCTGGACATCCAGCCCCGGAATGGTTCACCCGTTGATGGACGGGATCATGGTGGACGAGTTCTTCTCCGGGCGGCGGCCCCAATACAAGGCGTGGACGGAAGCGATGTCCCGAATAGCTTCCGACAAACGGTTCGAGGGTAAGAAGGTCTACCCGTACCTCGGATCGCATTATCCGGACATGGATGACTGGAAGCGCAATGCGTCGGACGGAGTGGACTCAAGTTACCGGTTCCTCGCGACGACGATGGAGGCTGGTTATCCCATTGCCTGGGAACGTTACCTTCAGGAGCGCCATTCGGAGGATTGCGCGGAGGAACACATACAGGATCGTCTGGGAAGCACGATCGCCCACTGGCGACACCGGTTCCCCGATTGTGCCCGTTCGCTGCTCGTGTGCCTCGGATACATGACGATAACGGAGACGCTGAACATCCATCCAGGGGCTGACTACAAGGTCTTTATGGATATGCAGTTCCGATTTCTGGCCAATCATCCGGATTTTGAAGGGCTTTTCGGCATCCTCGAATACACCAGCGGATACGCGGACGAAGAAACCCTTCGCTGGGCAGCCCGGCTCTACCGGCACTACGGGATCGAAGGGGAAACCGACCTGTTGTCAGACCGTCTGGGGTACTCCTATGTGCCGGGTCATCTCCGCAATCCCGATTTTGCGTTCGGATGGGAAGGCTGGCACGTGCCAGTGGATATCGAGGAAAACGTCCACGTGCGGCACTGCGAAGGCTTTGGCCACCTGCAGGGGCGCTGGCCTCGAACCTCCGTTGGGGACAGCTTCTTGACCATGAAACGCGACGCAAAAATCCCGAATGTCGTAAGTCAGCGTATCAAGAACCTGCAACCCGGCCGAATGTACAGCGCGAAGATGATTTCGGGGAGCTATGATCAGCTTCTTGCGGGGAAATCAAAGCCGGAGAAACTGGGTATCGCTCTTTCGATCGCAGGAGTTGAAACGATTCCGAAAAAAACGTTCCAGAGCGTAGTCGGGAACAATTACTCACACGAACTCGGCGCATTCGAAGGGCAGAACCGCTACTGGTTCAATTACCATCAGGTTGTGTTTCGCGCAACTTCACCCTCGGCCGAGCTTTTCATTTCCGATTGGGAGGGCTCGTCCTCCGATGGCAGGCCAGCCGGGCCATTGGGCGAGACTCTCCTGTGCAATTTCGTCGAAGTGCAGCCGTATTTCGAGGAGGGGGTATGAGGGAGGTGTTCTGCGTGTTGCGCTAACCGGCGCGGTCCGGCTTCTGGTACGAGGCCCACATTGCGTGTTCGTGCTCCGTGAAGAGAGTCAGGACTCTGGGTGCCGATGCGGTGACTGCGATTGTGTGTTCAAACTGCGCCGAGAGACTGCCGTCCTGCGTGATCACCGTCCACCCGTCCCTCAGAATGCGCACCTCCCACGTTCCCGCATTTATCATGGGTTCCACCGTGAACACCATGCCGGGCCGAAGCTTGCGTCCGGTGTTACGTTGCCCGTAGTTAAGCACCTGCGGGTCCTCGTGGAACATCCTGCCTATTCCGTGGCCGCAGAAGTCTCGCACGACGCTGAACCCCGCGGCTTCCACATGCTCCTGGATCGCCGCGCCGATGTCGCCGAGACGTGCACCAGCGCGCGCTTCGGCAATTCCCAGGTACATCGCGGCTTCTGTCACGCGCAACAGGCGCTCCCCTTCAGGGTTCCTTTTCCCCGGAACGATGACGGTAGCGGCCTTGTCCCCATGGAAGCCGTTCTTGTAGACCGTCACATCAATGGTGATCAGGTCACCCTCCTCCAGCGGTTTCGCTGTCGGGATGCCATGGACCACGACATCATTGACGGCAGTGCAGATGCTGTTGGGATACCCACGGTACCCTTTCGGACTTGCAATCGCACCGCGATCGGCAATGTATTTTTCCGCCAGCGCGTCGAGTTCCAGCGTGGAAATACCGGCGCGAACTGCCTGCTTCAGATACTCAAGGGTTTCGGAAGCCAACTGACACGCGGGAGCCATCCGCTCCAGATCTTCGAGCGTTTTGATCTGCGCCATGGCCAGTTCAGCCTCCAATCCGGGGTGTGACGTCCTGAAGGAGTCTGCGAACCGCATCCAGACTTTCGCGTGTTTTCTCAATCCCCGGTTCACAGTGCGTCTCGATCACGAGACAGCCGTCGTAGGCTGATGCCGCCAGGTCGTTGATCTGCTTCTTCCAGTTGATCTGTCCCTTTCCGACGCTGTCAAAGCGACGGTGATCACCTTGTACAGAAGTGTCCTTCACGTGCACGTTGAATATGCGTCCTGCCAGCACACGGACGGCGTCGTCGATTTCGGGGTCAAAGGGGAATGCGTTACCCGGGTCCCAGTTCGCGCCGATGTTTTCCATGCCCACTGCGTTGATCAGGTTCGCCAGAGCGCGGCACCCCGTAGCGGCATACCCGGGCTCGTTTTCGATTGCGACGCGCACTCCATGCCGGGCAGCGATTCGGCCGGTCTCGCGCAGCGCCTCAACAACAAGGGCCGGAGGTGCGGCTAAACGGGACTCCTGTCCTTGAATGCTGAACACAATCACCTGTCCGCACCCGAAAGAATCGCAGAGCTCCAACGTTCTTTGGAACCTTTCTATGTGCTTCTCGATTTCCTGCTCATCGCAGGCGCATTTGAAGACTCCCGGCGAAAGGCTCGTCACCGTACAACCGTGCGCACGGACGCGGGAAAGCGCGTTCTCAACATCACCGTCGGGGATCCTGCCGCCGTCGAGGCCCCGCAACTCAATATTCCGGACCTTCCACCCATCCAGAATAGACAGCGCCTCCGCCAACGGTGTTTTAAGTTCGTCGGTTACAATGGAAAGTCTCATGCGTCCTTTCAGCGGTGCGTCAGAGAATCGGTTAACGGCGAATCCTCAACCCCGCACCCTTGATGAGGTCCTCGGTCTCCTGGAGAGTCGTCCAGTTGATATCGCCGGGGACAGTGTGTTTCAACGCGGCGAAGGCGGTGCCATAGTCCAGTGCCTTCTGGATGTCATCCTCCAGGTAGCCCGCAATAAACCCCGCGGCAAAGGCATCACCCCCGCCAACCCGGTCCACTACTTCCAGATCGTAGCTTTTCGTTTCATAGGACCGTCCGTTTGAGTACGCGACGGCAGTCAGTGAGTTGCGCATCAGTCCGGAAGTTCCACGCAACGTCAGCGCAACCACTTCAAACCCGAACGTCTCCACAAGCTGAATCGCAAGATCATGGGGCGACGAACCCGTGACTCCCAGAACAGCTTCTTTTGTCTCCCCCTCCATCGACACTCCCGTGATGAAACAGGAGACGTCCCGCATGAGCGGCGTCTGCACTTTCCGCGCGTCCTCGATGGACCAGAGGGTGCTGCGATAGTTGGGGTCGTACACGGTCTTCAGGCCCTTCTGCCTCGCGATTCTGAGCGCTTCTGCGGTCGCTTCTGCCGCGCTCGGGCTGAGTGCGGGCGTGATACCCGAAGTCTCGAACAACTTTGCTCCCGCCAGTGCGCTGTCCCAATCCACCTCGCCCGGCCGGATCCGGCTCATAGCCGAATTCTTCCTGTCGTACAGCACGGTGGAAGGACGTGGTGCCGATCCGAATTCGAGGAAATAGATTCCCATGCGGTCGTCCCGTGACCACACCACGTGAGAGGTATCAACTCCGAGTTGTCGGGCCTGATTGACCAGCACCCGCCCGAGGGCGTTCTGAGGCAATCTGGAAACCCACGAGGCTGTCAGACCCAGCCGGGTTACTCCGGTCGCGACATTGAATTCCGCTCCGCCCACTGCCATGTCGAGCGTCGATGTTTGCTCCAGGCGCTGGAAATGTGGTGGCGAAAGCCGTACCATGCCCTCGCCGAATGTTACCACCTCGCTCATGGAATACCGTTCCTTCCCGCTTCACGATCGGTTCGAGCCGAGTCTGGCTATCGCTTCATTGTACGCATCCACGAAAGACCGCGCTTTTCGTGCAATTGCCTCGTAATTGCCCGTTGCAATGTGCTTTGACTCGACCAGCGTTCCCCCGGCGCCAAGCAGTTGTGCTCCGGCTGCGAGGTAGTCAAAAACATTGTCCGGTTCGACGCCACCGGTTGGCATAAGCACAACATCGGGCAGCGGGGCACGAAGCGCTTTCAGGTACGACGGACCAAACACGGAAATCGGGAACACCTTGACCGCATCAGCACCCGCGTTCATCGCCATCACCACTTCCGTCGGCGTAAGAGCGCCGGGTATGGCAAGCGCTCCGAGGGTGTGTGCCGTGGCGATTGTTGCGGGATCCGTGTTCGGTGCCACGATGAATCGCGCGCCGGCGCGTATTGCTGCTTTCGCTTTCTCGGAATCGGTCACGGTGCCGGCTCCCAGCACCACGTCATCGCCCGTCGAAGCGGCCACCGTTTCCAGAACTTTGGTCGCGTTTGGCACAGTAAATGTGATCTCAACAACTTTTATGCCGCCTGAGACAACTGCCTCCACAGCCCTTGCCGCCGTCTCAGGCGTCGGCGTTCGAACGACACCGACAATTCCGTTCTGCAGCATTCTGCGTAACAACGGGTGTTCCATCAGGGTACCTCCGTTCTGCCATCAGGCCGCGGCACATGCAAACAAAAAGTACGCGTCAAAACGCGCCATTCCCAGGGGCGCGTGCGGTCGAGGAGTTGACCGCTGGAGCGTGATTAGGTATTCAATTCATTCCGGCATTCGAATTCCCCCGTGCGAAGAGGGGTTCGGCAGAAGGCTGAGAAGGTGGGAAGGAACACATGCAGGAGAGCACGCGCGGGTGGTCGGAACAGCAGTGGGAGGACTACTTTGCGAGGCAGGATGAATCGTTCTTCCTGGTACTCAGATCGCGGACGTCCCGCGAACAGCCAACGAATGATGTTCAACCATCCTCCGAACCTGCAGGCACGATGGACGATCTCCTTGCTGCCGCTTCTGCAGACACACTCCTCGAAGAGGAAGACGCCTTGATCCGCGAATTGTACGCCGGGTTGGGCCAGATGCCTGCCTGGCGTGCAGTCGTGGAGTTCTGCGATCGCACGATGGAATTCGTTGCCCCGATTTGTGAAAACGTGATCGGAAGTCCGCTGGAATCGGTCACGCGGATTCTCTGCCGGGAGTGTTTTCTTGTAGCCGATTACGTTCTCGCTGGCCATGAACTGGGATACGATGAGGAAACCCTGTGCGGCAACATCGCATTGTGCCTGCGCGCAAGACGTTCCCTCGACAGATGCATCCAGTGCCTCGACCGGTTCGGACCGGAGTATCGTGACGCATGCCTCCAGCTCCGTCTAAGGGGGAAGATCGCGGGCGTTTTTCTGGAACGGCGGGTTTCGGACCTCAGGGCACGAATCTGGTGGCGCTAGAACCGCTCCACAGGGAAGCCAGAACGGCTCACAGCTATCAGGCCGGGTCATCGGCCGGAAGGACAGTACACTCGAAAGGATGAGCATGTTTGAAACGAAGAAAAAGGACGTCCTGATTGTCGGTCAGGGAGGCCGTGAGCACGCCCTTGCGTGGCTGTTGAAGCGCCAGGGCGGTGTGAACCGCCTTATGGCTGCGCCCGGAAACGCCGGCATAGCGTCAATTGCGGAGTGCTTCGACGTCAAACCGACGGACATTGACGGTCAGGTTGCACTTGCAGGGAAGGAAAAACCGGACCTGGTGCTCGTGGCGCCGGACGATCCGCTGGCGCTGGGGTTGGTAGACAGGTTGCAGGCGGCCGGAATTCGCGCCTTTGGTCCAACGGCAGCGGCTGCCCGCATCGAAAGCAACAAGGCGTTCGCCAAACGGCTTATGTGGGAAGCCGGGGTTCCTACCGCCGCGTTCAAGACTTTTTCCGATCCCGAAAAGGCGTGTGACTACGTCTCAAGCGTATCTCATCGGGTCGTCGTGAAGGCCTCAGGCCTCGCCGCCGGCAAAGGTGCAATTGTGACTTCAAGCCGCGATGAGGCGCAGGAAGCGGTCTGGGAGATCATGGTGAAACGCACGTTCGGCGATGCGGGCAACGAAGTTGTGATAGAAGAGTTCATGGAGGGCGAAGAAGCGTCTCTTTTCGCCATCTGTGATGGCAGAAACTACCGCCTGTTCGTTTCGGCGCAGGACCACAAACCGGTGTTTGATGGAGACCGGGGACCAAATACGGGCGGGATGGGCGCATACGCACCCGCCCCGGTGGTAACCGACGAGGTCAGGCAACATGCGTGCGAGCGTATCATCGAACCAACGTTGAAGGCGCTGGCCGCAGAGGGATGTCCCTACCATGGTATCCTTTACGTAGGTCTCATGATTACCCGGGAAGGGCCGAAAGTGGTGGAAATGAACAGCCGCTGGGGCGATCCCGAAACGCAGGTGGTCGTACCGTTACTTCGCTCTGACATGATGGAACTCATGGAAGCGGCGATTGACGGGAAACTGGATACCGTCTCGGTCGGTGAAGACGAAGGAGCAGCAGTGGTAGTCATGCTTGCTTCAGGTGGTTACCCGGGGGATTACACAAAGGGGTTCAGGATTTCAGGTGTCGAAAAAGCGGCGGAACAGGAGGGAGTAATCCTTTTCCATTCGGGCACGGCATGGAAGGATGGTTCCCTGGTGACCACCGGGGGACGCGTTCTCGGCGTCACCGCTGTGGCGGACGACATTCGGACTGCCGTAGGTCGTGCGTACAGGGCAGTGGACCATATCCATTTCGATGGCATGCACTACCGGAAGGATATCGCACACCGCGCCATTGCGCGGCTGGCGAGTTCAACTTTGAAATGACGGGGCAAACCGATGGGAAATGAGGCAAAGGAAACCGGGAAAACGGACGTGCTCATCCTCATGGGCAGTTCTTCTGATATGCCTGTGATGGAGAAGGCTGCCGCACAGCTACAGGAATTCGGGCTTTCCAGCGAGATCGTCGTCTCTTCGGCGCACAGAAACCCGGATCGCACCGCGCAGATAGCGCGAGAAGCTCAGGATCGCGGTGTGAA
>JAKPPK010000261.1 GCA_029547385.1 Candidatus Latescibacterota bacterium | reverse complement strand
GGAACCTCCTTGATCGAAGATCCAATCGGTACGCGGGCCTCTGGCGGATTCGCCATATGCTCATCCATAAGATACTCTGCCCCGACGCGAAATGTCCGCGCCGTTCGTCTGAGGTTCTCCAGTATTTGGAAGCCCCAGCTGTCAGTCCAGTTTCATATCCACTACTGTCACACCGGCGCCCCCTTCGTAGTATTCGCCCATCTGATGGGAGGCTACCCGTTCGTCCTGTTTCAGTTGTTCGTTGATCCTGCGCCGGAGCACACCGGTGCCTTTTCCATGAATGATTCGAACGCGAGGGTACCGCGCGACGCACGCGTCATCCAGATACCGATCCAGAATCGCCCACGCATCGTCGAAACTCATTCCCCGGACATCCACTTCCGGAAGGAAACGATCCGACGCTGTCGAAGTAACGGAGACGCCGCCCTTGCCGGCATCCGGTGCCTTCTCCGCTATCTTTTCCACCTGATCCGGTCTTACTTCCAGACGCGTTCCGCCTGTCTGAACCGCCACACGATCCTTGCTGACAGCCACCACCTCGCCTGTCTTGTTGATTGAAACGATCTTCACCCAGTTTCCGGGGTTTATTCCCGTCGCCTCGGCTCCGTCAGTGCGACCGCGATCAGCAAGTTCGGACCTCGTCCGCGCAAGCGCGCTCTGGAGCGTTGCCCGCGCGCTTTTGATGGACTCCCTGTCGCCATTGGTACGCCGGATATCGGCGACAGTGCGTTCCACAAGGGCGCGCGCGTCCGCGAGGATCTTTTCTGCTTCTTCGCGTGCTTCCCGCGCCATGCGTTTCCGATCTGAAACCACGCGTGCGAACCTGTCCTCGTACTCCCGTTCACGTTCAGCGAGCGCGCGTTCTCTGGACTCGATCTCGCGCAGTCTGCGCTCCGTTTGTTCCATCAGAAAGGTCAGGTCGGCGATAAGTCGTTCCGTCTGCACTGCCGCCCGACCAAGGAAGTGCTCCGCGCGGGCGATGATGTCTTCCGCCAAGCCTATCCGGCGACTGATTTCAAAGGCATAACTGGAACCAGGAATGCCCGCCACCAAACGAAAGGTCGGGTTCAATTTGTCCCTGTCGAATTCCATCGACGCGTTGACCGCCCAGGCCATTTCGTGAGCGAATTCCTTGAGGCTTCCAAGGTGTGTCGTCGCGACGGTACGAGCGCCTTTCTCGAACCAGCGTTCGAGCAGCGCGCGGCTCAGCGCCGCACCCTGGTCGGGGTCGGTTGAGGAACCAAGTTCATCCACCAGGATCAGTGTGCCCTTGCCTGCCTCTGCGGAAATGCGGGCAAGGTGCCCGATGCGCGAACTGAAAGTGGAAAGATCGTTCTCAATCGACTGTTCGTCGCCGATTTCCGCAAAAAAGGATTCGAAGACAGGAAGTGTCGTGAGCGGGTCCGCGGGAATCGGAAAACCAGACTGCGTCATCGCTATCGCAAGGCCGATGGTCTTGAGAGCGACCGTTTTTCCCCCCGCGTTCGGGCCGCTTATCAGCATCAACCGATCGTCAGGCCGCAGCCGGCAGGTGAGGGGTACCGCCTCTCTTTTTTGGCCGCGCAGACGGACGTCCAGCAAAGGGTGTCGCATCCGGACGATCTCCAGTGCGCCGTCGTCAGAAATCCCGGGCACGGCAGCGTCAGCCTGATCCGCGTACACACCGAGCGCGTAGAGTGCGTCCAACCGTCCGAGGGTCTGGAGGTTTACCCGGAGTCGAGGCGAATGCTGGAACACAACCCCGGTCAGTTCTGAAAGAATCCGATCGACCTCCGCCTGCTCGGCGATTTCCAGCCTTCTGATGCGATTTGCGTCCTCAACCGACTCGAACGGTTCCACAAAAACGGTCTGGCCGGACGCCGATTCGTCGTGGACGATGCCGCCCACCGTATTGCGGCGTTGCGCCCGGACAGGAATCACCGGCCTGCCATTCCGCCACGCGACAACTCTCTCGGTGAGCACATCACTCGCGAGGCTGTGGACGAGTCGTTCCAAATTGGCGCGGAGATTCGACCGCGCTTGCTCCAGTTCACGCCTTGTTTTCGCGAGCGCAGGACTTGCCGAGTCTCGAACAAATCCTCCCGGGTCGATCGCCCGATTGACCGCTGTGACGAGTTCAGGACACGGTTCCAGCGCCGACGAAATCGCTTCGAGTCGGGGGTATTTCTGTGTTCGCGCCGCAAAGTAGCCCCGCAGGCGCCCGGCCGCTTCGAGGGTCTGGGCGATGTCGAGCAGGGAGGGCGGGTCGAGGCGGGCACCCGGGTGCGCGGCAAGCTCCACAGGCTGTCGGATGTCCACCACCCCTCGCAAAGGTACGGGATCACCCCATCTTACGGCTTGAACCATTTCGTCGACCTCTTGCATACGCCGCTCGAGGCTTACGCGGTCAGTCATCGGGGTGGTGGATTCCACAAGATCGTGACCCATTCCGCTTACTGCGTTTCGTGCGATGAGGGAACGAACGAGTGGATACTCGATGACGCGGAGGGCGTGCTCGTCAAACATCGAAGAGCTCAGGGCACGCGGGGAACTGCGGTGTTCCCGGGAGGAGGGAAGACAATTCGCATGCGGTCAACGTAAGTCGAGCGTGCTTCCGCGAGGAAAGTTCTGGCGGGTTCGGGCAGGCGATCCTTCACAAGGTCTACCAGAACGCCGCCAAATTCCGTGCTTCCCTGAACAACACCGGAACGGGCATACGTCTGGGCCACAGTGGAGGGGAGAGGGAGAATTGCCAGCAACACACCAACAAGCGCCACGATGAGCACGCCCTTCAAAATGCCCAGCAATGCCCCCGCCGCTCTGTTCAGGGTTGTGAGCGGGGTCGAGCGCAGGAACTTCTCAAGCACCGCATTGAATATGTCGACGACAACCATCACGGCGAGGACGATCACCACGAACGCGATGGCTTCGCGCGCAGAACCCGGGATTGTTTTCCCCAGAAGGCCGGATACGCCGCCAGCGTACCTGGCCGCGAGAAAGAGCCCGAACGCGAACCCGGCAACCCACAACAGCGTACGCAGCGCGCCCATTTGCCATCCGCGTACCGCATACCATGTAATGAAGGCCAGGCTGGCGATGCTTACCACCCACCAGCCATCCTGGAGGTTACCCGTCATGCGACATCTGCTTCCTTCCGGGCATCAAACAAAAAACCGCGCACCCGGTGCGGGCGCGGTTCTGGAGACGCGATAGCAGCCTCAAATCGCCTACCTGCCGCTCAATCTGGCGCGAACACGTTCGTTAAGGACCTTCCCGTCGGCCCGACCTCGAACTCTCTGCATCAGCGCCGCCATAACCTTCCCCATATCTTTGAGATCTTGCGCGCCGGTTTCACTGATGCACAACTCGATCAGGGTGGATAGTTCCTGGTCGGAGAGCTGCGCGGGAAGATATCGCTCCAGTAGCGCCAGTTCCGCCTTTTCCTTCTCGACAAGGTCCATGCGGCCGCCCTTCTCGAACAGGGAAATCGACTCCCGTCTGGCTTTCGCGGCGGCCAATAGAACTTCCTGTGCCTTTTCCTCCGACCATTCCTCCCCGGCCTGCATCCGCGCATACTGAAGCTGTGAACGAAGAAGGCGAATCAGTCCGAGGAGACTTTTGTCCCCGGTCTTCATCGCCTTCTTCTGATCTTCCTGCAACCGCGTTTCGAGAGCGGTCATTTTTCCGACCTATTTTTCGGAAAGAATCTGTGTCTTCCGCATCTTGCGCCGCGCTGCGTTCAGTTCGCGTTTCCGTCGTTCGCTGGGCTTTTCAAAGTGCTGGTGCTTCTTCATATCGGAAATGATACCGGCCTTTTCACACGCCTTCTTAAAACGTTTCAACGCTTTTTCAAAGGGTTCTTTTTCGCGCACGATAACACCCGCCATCCGGTTTCGCCTCCTTTCGCTGGGGATTTTACATGGTATGCTATACACCGCCGGCATTCGCCGGATAGACCAATTCTAGAATATACGACTTCCCGGCTACGCGTCCAATGCGATGCTGGGAGAGAGTGGGTGCAATGCGAGTCTTCTTCTGGTGACACAAAACCTTGCGGCCGTGATGATCTTTCAGGGGTGGCACAGCCAGCGATGACGGGTATCTTTGTAATGATTTCGCCCTCCGTTGTGAGGGCGGACACCGTAAAGGACCCGGCACACGGTTGTGACTCAGGACAAATGGCACAGGAGTTGAAGGAATGCGGAAATTTGGCGAAATAGTCGTCGACGAAGGCTTCGCGACGGAGGAGCAGATCAATTCTGCGCTGACGTACCAGAAGACTTCGGATATTCTTGTCGGAAAGATTCTTGTTGACATGCGTGTACTCACCCATGCGGACGTGGAACGGGTGTCGAATTTCCTGAAGACACCCGAATGCCAGGGAAAACGATTCGGCGAAGCCGCGGTTTTTCTCGGTGCGTGCACAGAAGCCGACGTGGCACGAGCGATTGAGATCCAACGGACAAGCAAGGGGATGCTCGGAGACCTTCTCGTCGCACTGGGATACATCACCGAACGGCAACGTCAGGATATCGTCCGGATCCAGATGGAAGAGGCGTGACACAAGCTCACGCAGCGCTGCGGCGAGCATACCAATTGCCAGTTGCGGGCGTGTGGAGGCATCTCAGGTGCACCAGATACATGTTTCTTCGTTGACGAGTTCCCGGCGGATTCGCGTAGCGGATGACAAGGGGTATTTCCCGGTACTCGTCCGGGCTGCCGATAACGCTCTGATGGCGGTTTTCCGTGACGGTGCGGCTCACATGGGTGCGGGTGGTTATCTGGTGGCATCGCGCTCGACCGACCTGGGTCTGACATGGACGGAACCTGTGGTGGTCGTCAACACGCGTGAGTATGATGACCGGAACCCGGCCGTCGGGGTTGCACGGAACGGCGTGATCACGGTGGCGTTCCACGCAAACGGAAGCTACGGGCCCTCCGGCGATTACATCAAGGACCGCCGGACTCCCCGCTCTCTCCACACCGGTATCGTGCAATCTGCGGACAACGGCCGCACGTGGGGAGATCCTATGCTGTGGACCGACGCCACGCCATGGGATGGCATGTCTCCCTACGGTCGGATGCTGACGCTGGCTGACGGCACGATGGTCATGTCCATTTACAACGGCGGAAGTTATCTGCTTCGGTCGCGCGATAACGGACAGACGTGGGGCGGACTGTCGCTGACAGGCACCGACACCAATGAGAGTTCGTACTGCGTGCTTCCAACGGGTGAGTGGCTCTGCGCAGGACGAAAGCAACGCGAGTCGGAAGACCAGCGCATTCTTGTCCGGCGATCCTCCGACGGTGGCATGACGTGGTCCGAACCCACACCGTTCGGAGTCAACAAGACGTTGCCGGCCGACTTGCTGGCGCTTTCGAACGGATCTGTTCTCCTCGTCTACGGGTACCGTACTCCTCCGTTCGGTGTGCGGGCGCGAATGTCGCACGACAACGGCAGAACGTGGTCGGAAACAGAACTCGTGGTTCACGGTTCCGCTCTTTCAGCAGACTGCGGGTACCCGAGTGCTCTTGTGGCGGACGGGTACGTGATCATCGTATTCTACGACGCCGGCAGGACCACACACGATGCTCCCGATGGGACTGGAGCGTTCTGTGAACTCGTACGGATCGCCGAATCAGAGCTGATTTCGGTGTTTTGAGACGGAACGGAATGATTCTGAGAAGAAGCGTACTCGTCTTCGCACTCCTGTGGGCGGGGTACGTCCCTGCAGAAACCATCACCACTCAGTCCGGGCTGTTCCGCGTGCATTACGCACCGGGAGCCAAAGAAACCGCGAAACAGACGGCAATTATCGCGGAAGATGTCTTCTACCAGCTCGTCACGGCATATTCCCTCCACGAGCGATTCCGGCCCATTGATATCCTCGTCACGGATGACATTGACGCAGGTAACGGCTTCGCTGATTACTACCAGAACCAACTCGTGGTCTGGGCGACGAACCTGGATACCGATCTCCGCGGCACAAACCAGTGGCTTCGGAATGTCGTAACGCACGAGCTGGCCCACATTTTCTCCTTGAAACTGGCCAGACGCTACCCATTCCGTTACGGCCTGATTTCCGCAAGCGTCTTGAACAGCAGCGTTGCTGACATCGGCGTGGGGATACCGATTTACGGCCTCGTCACACCCGCATGGTGGGTTGAAGGAATTGCCCAGTATGAAGCGGATCGGTACGGCGGGGACCACTGGGATACCCACAGGGACATGCTGCTTCGAATGGCGACGTTGGAGAACGACCTCCTGTCCTATGACGAAATGGGAGTGTTCGCCCACAACTGGCTCAAATCGGAGATGGTGTACAATCAGGGGTACGCACTGACGTCGTACATCAGCCGCAATTTTGGAGCAAACGCACCTCGCAACCTCGCAAAAAACACCGGATATGTGACGTTCAATACCGCTCTGCGTGAAAATCTTCGACTTACCGGGCAAGACCTCTACGACCGGTGGGTTGCGGATATCCGGGCGCGGTATTCATCGGTGCGGGATAGTGTCGGTGCCATTGTCGAGGGGAATGCGCTGCCGGACGAAGGATCATACGAGACAGCGCCCGCGATTTCTCCCGACGGCACCCAGATCGCCTACCTTTCGGCGCGAGGGGAAGATTTCCTTCTGACAAAACCCCGCATTCGTCATCTCGCGCGCAACACTGTTCTCGACATCGATCGCTCTGTGCGCGGGAACCTCGCCTGGTTTCCCGACGGCGGCAGGATCGCGTACGCGAAATTCGGGAGGGGAACGTACCTCAACGACCTCTACGTCTACGACATAGCCCGGAAAGAGGAAACGCGCATCACCAGTCGGTTGCGCGCACGTGATCCCGCCGTTTCGCCGGACGGGAAATGGATTGCATTTGTGTCCGGGGAAGACGGCGGCACACGGCTCGGAATAGTGCGTGCCGACGGATCGGAAATCAGATGGTTGACGAACAGCATGCGAAGCCCGGGTCCGGGACCCGCCGACATCGGTTCCAAGACAAGTGATCTGATTCAGTTCTATACCCCGAATTGGTCTCCTGACGGCAAAAGTCTTCTCTTCAGCGTGTTTCGGGACGGAGATCGCGACATAGGGATAATAAGAACGCAGGGTCCCTATTTCTCGGTGAGGGATGCTCTGTCGGATTCGGCCGCATTTCCCGATACCCTCGTGTACCCAGCGGGGTCAGGTTTCCGGCTGCTCGTCCACACGGAAGCAGACGAACGAGACCCCGCGTGGCTGCCCGATGGGAGCGGATTTGTCTTTTCTGCTGACTACGATATCGCAACAGATCCACGCAATCAGACGCCGGAAGAAAGCGTGCGTTCTGACGGTGGGTCCAGACCTTTCGGAATCTTCAACCTCTACCTCGCAACGTTGCCGGCGGATTCCACAGAGGAAATATCGTACAGACGGTTGACGAATGTTCTCGGAGGTGCGTTTCGGCCGGCGGTTGCTCCGGACGGCAGATGGCTGGCGTACGTGGGTTACCACGCGAACAACTTCAGCCTTTACATCCTGCCATTGGCGGCAGATGGACAAGCCGCGTTAAGGCCGCCATTTGCAGGTGACGCGGTCCCGCGTTCCTACCAGCATATCGCGAAATCTCCTCCCGCTTCGCAGCTTTTCCACGTTGGTCAGACAACGGGAATGCGGACGCTGGTGGGCTGGGTCCCGGTGCTTCGCTTCGGGCCAAGCGTCATCGGCGATCGGTTTTCCGTGAACCATGTAGGACTTGGGCTCCTCGCTGGAATCGAAGATCAGATGGGTGCGCGGTATTATTTCGGCAGCGGGGAGATTTCGAAAAACATCGGGAAGCGCGAGCCGGCAAGCACCGGGGTGTTTCTGTACGGCGACCAGGGATTGCGTCCTCTGCTGACAACAGAATCTGGCCTTTCGCCGCGTCTCTACGGGTACGGCGCACGTCAGGAAATCTGCGCGGTGACAGAGCGGGCCAGGACCACCCGCGCGTCGGCTCCCGGTGCTGTTCTTGGAGCCAACAACGAAACCATCCCATTGAACCCGCTTTCTCGAGTGGAATTGAGCGATTCCGTGGTCGGGTGGGATAATTACCGGTATCTCTACGGAGGACTGGGGATTCGCGCGGGTGTCGGGAGCCGCCAGACCGCGGCGTTTGAACTGGGGTGGCAGAATTACTACGTGGACGAGCGACTGGATCGCAGGATCGACAATTACAGCGTCTTTCTCGACAATAGCAGTCCGCCCCAGGACGTAACCGCACTGTTTCCGTGGGGAAACTACGGGTATCCAAACCCCGGCACTCCCCTGATCTGGGACCAGCGCCCGCAATTTTCTGTTGCGTATTTCCGAGACAGAACTGCTTCTTTCCGCTGGGCTTACGCGAAGATCACCCCGACCGTAGATGACCTGGTAAATCCCACGGCCGGGCGGGTTATCACTGCATCGTACTCGTTCCACCGCGTAAGCGTGATGGATTCGCTGGCGGGGACCAACTACGACGCCAACTACAATCAAATCGATCCGACAAGGCCGCTGTATTCGCAGGTTGACCGGCATTTTTCCGCGAACGAGCTGGTGTTGAGCTACGAGGAATACATACGGTTGCCCGGAGTTCTGAACCGCACGACCCTCGCGTTACAGGGAGTCGCCGCTTATTTCGACCGTGCGCTCAAGTACTATGACCCTAACGACGAAGGGTCCAATTTCCTGGAGGGATGGGCGTACTGGCCATTGCGGTACCGTCTGGGTGGCGGCGGCACGCTCCGCGGATATCCCTATTTCTCGCACGAAGGAAGCAAAATGGCCTTCTTCCGCGCGAGTTATGTCTTCCCGCTATTGCAGCACCATCGCAAGCAGTTTCTGTCATTTTTCCACGACAGAACGTACGGGGCGTTGTTCGTGGAAACAGGAAGCACATGGAACTGGACGAGGCTGAAGGATGCGTGGATCGCGCGCGACGACTTCCTCTGGGACCTGGGCGCAGAACTGAGAATTTCGGGCCTGATGTTCCACTACATGCCTGTGGTGAGCTATGTGGCTGTAGCGCGGCGCATGAAGGACGTTCCTTACCCGTTCGTGGATTATGAGCGAACGGCGGAAGGAGCGATTCTTTTCCGGCAACCTGATCGTTACCGCATGTATATCGGTGCGGCGCTCGCGCTGGGCGGCGGCGGGGGAGCGGCCCCCCACGCGGAACCACGGTTCACACGCACGCCGCAGGTTCTCATGCTCTCCAACCCGGCGCGCCAACCGGCCAATGGAGCGTGGGAAAGCCCCGGCACGACTGCGGAAAAACTTCCCCTTCTTTTCCGCTGACCCTCATATCGCCCCGATATCGATGCCCATGGTCTCCGCGACCGTATGTACGTCCTTATCCCCGCGGCCGCTTAGGTTCACGAGAATCACCTGGTCCTTCGCCATGGTTTTCGCGAGCGAAATTGCCTCCGCTACTGCGTGAGCACTTTCCAGCGCCGGCATGATACCCTCAAGACGGCTTAACAGGTGGAATGCTTCCAGCGCTTGAGAATCACTCGCCACGGTATATTCCGTGCGGCCGAGGTCACGAAGATAGGAGTGCTCGGGACCGACGCTGGCATAGTCGAGGCCGGCGGAAATGGAGTGCGTGGGAGCAATCTGCCCGTCTTCATTCTGAAGGACATAGCTCTTCGACCCTTGCAGCACGCCAAGGCGCCCGCCCCTGAATCTCGCCGCATGGTCCCCGAGCCGGGTTCCCCTGCCTCCCGCTTCCACACCAATCAGACGCACGTTGTCGTCGCCCAGGAACGCGTGAAACAGGCCCATCGCGTTCGAACCGCCCCCTACGCACGCCAAGCAGACGTCCGGGAGGCGACCGATCTCCTCCTGCATCTGCGCCCGCGCTTCCTTTCCGATGACGGATTGGAAATCACGAACTATCATCGGATACGGGTGCGGCCCCAGCACGGAGCCAAAAATGTAGTACGTGTCATCGACACGGGCGATCCAGTCTCGCATCGCCTCGTTAATCGCATCTTTCAGGGTTTTTGCGCCTGAATGTACCGCTGTCACTTTCGCCCCGAGCAAACGCATACGAAAGACGTTGAGCCTTTGCCGGCGCATGTCTTCGGCACCCATGTATACTTCGCATTCAAGCCCGAACAGCGCACTGACGGTTGCCGTTGCAACACCGTGCTGTCCGGCGCCCGTTTCCGCGATTATCCGCCGCTTGTTCATGCGGCGCGCCAGAAGCACCTGGCCGATCGTGTTGTTGATTTTGTGCGCACCCGTATGCGCCAGGTCCTCGCGTTTGAGGAATATCCGCGCTCCTCCAATATGGTCCGAGAGCCTTTTCGCGAACGAAATTGGAGTGGGGCGCCCCACGTAGTTTCGGAGCAGTCCCGAAAACTCCTCCTGGAACCCGGCATCCGCTTTCGCTGCTTCGTATTCCCGCGCGAGGTCGGAAAGCAAGGGCATTAAGGTTTCGCTCGCAAAGCGCCCTCCGTAGATGCCAAAATGGCCCGTGTTGTCCGGCACGCTGTAGGTCGAAGCTGGTACATTGGTCACGTGAGAGAAGCTCCTGCGGATGGGTTCAGCCAAGCGATTCCGGCGACCACGTGATGAGTCCGGTGGCGAACGGGTTGGAGAGGTCGGGATGGAACGGCACCACGCGAATCGCAAATCCATGTTGCCCCGACCCGATAGCCGGAACGTCCCCTTCGAAAACCGCGTCGCTGCCCTGGGATACGAACGACATGTTTGTGGCGGTGCCCTCGACAATTTCGCCGTGGGAGTCAAGTCTACCGTGGTACACCTGCACCGAAACATCTGCAGGAAGAAGATTTCCGAGGCTGACCGTCGCCAGAACGTGCAACATCTTGCCCACAGGCAGCTCGTTTACATGATCGCTTTCGATCCGCGTCACACGTACGTTGTGCCATTCGCGGAATACCCGGGTTTTCCATGCAGCCAGATCGCGTGCCTTTTTGCATTCGTCGGCAGTAATGTCACGCCACCGGTTTTCGGCATCCCGGTAGAACCGGCCCGTGTACTCGCATACCATGCGATTGGTGTTGAAAACAGGACAGAGTGTGCGCATGCTCGCCTTCATGCGCTCCGTCCATCCGCGCGGCACCCCGTCTGACGAGCGGTCGTAGAAAAGCGGAACAACTTCTTTTTCCAGCAGATTGAACAACGCGCGCGATTCTATCTCGTCCTGATACTCCGATTCGCTTTCCCTGTATTCCTCTCCGTTTCCTATTGCCCACCCGACGTCCACGCCCGGATTATCCCTGACTGCTTCGTCCCACCATCCATCGAGAATACTTACATTCAGCACACCGTTAGCCGCAGCCTTCATGCCACTGGTTCCGCTGGCTTCCAGCGGGCGCCGCGGCGTGTTCAGCCAGACGTCCACACCTTGAACGAGATAACGGGCAACGTTGATGTCATAGTCTTCGATGAAGGCAACGTGACGCCGCAACTCGTCATTGAGCCTGATGAAATGGATGATTTTCCGTATCAACTCCTTCCCCGGAGAATCAGCGGGGTGGGCCTTTCCCGCGAAAATGATC
>JAKPPK010000244.1 GCA_029547385.1 Candidatus Latescibacterota bacterium | reverse complement strand
CGGAAGTTGAGTAATTCGTTTTTGGGCAGGCTTGTCCCGTAAGGCTTTGGGGGGATTTACTCGCTCAGGAGTGTTTCCAGGCTGGGAACTTGGCACAAGGCCAAGAGCTTCTTGGCGTAGGGTGTTATGTGGGAGAGTTTGAGGTGGGTTTTGCCGTAGGCCTCGAGTTTGGCCACGGTGATGCCGGATAATTCCCGCCAGATTTCGGCAAGACTTCCGGCTTCGCAACGTTTGGTATCCGGATCGCGGACCAGTACCGGCGCCAGCCGTTGGCGCAACTCCCAAATCACGCGGTAGGCCAGGAAGCAGGCGAACAGATGGCCTCGGACCTGCATCTCGTTGAAGTGGCGAATCGGACGCGTCTGAATGTCGGTCGTCTTCATCGTCCGGAACGCCTGCTCGACGTATTTGAGGTCCTTATAGCGGTCGCGGAGTTCTTCGGTGGTCTGGCGCGGCGCAGCGACGTTGGAGCGAATCACGTAACAGCCGTCCAACCGCGCATACCGTTCGATTTCCTCTTCCCGGCGGGCATAGGCGAACCGGCCCTCGTCGCATTTCACTTCAAAGAACCGTTCCATGCCCCACCGGTTCAGCCAACGGTACAAGCGCCGGGCAATTACGTCCTTCTTCTTGGCTCGGCCCGCCGCCACGTTCTCGCGCAAGCTTTCCAGCTTCTGTTCGGTGAGCGCCAACAGCCGTAGCCGCGTTTCCCGGTCCCGCTCCTCGCGCTGCGGATTGTGGCACAGGACGTAGCGCGTGCCTTCGTGTTCGACCTCTGTCAGCCGCTGATGGTCGAATAACTCCAGTTGAATCGGGTGGTGTTCGTCCTCCACCAGTGCCATCATTTCGTGGCGCGTCAGCGCCGTGATATAGCTGAATTCCTCCCACCAGCCTTCTTTTTCCAACTCCTCGATCCGCGCGTGCGTCACCATGCCCCGGTCGCCCACGAACGTAAACCCTTCCAACCCCAGCTTCGCTTTCAGGTTCAGCAATTCCTGCTTCACCGTCGTCTGATCCGAGGTGTTTCCCTTGAACACGTCCATCCAAATCGGACAACCGTCCGCATCGCAAATTACCCCCAACACGACCTGCTTCTTCCCCTTCTTCCCGTCGCGGTTGTATCCGTACGCCGCCAGCGGACAGGTTTCCCCTTCAAAGTAACTCGACGTGATATCGTACAGGTACAGATCCCCCGGCGCATGATTGCGCGCAAACAGATCCTGCAGCATCGCCTCACGCCGCAACTCCAGCGTGGCCAACGCCGAATACCACGTCTTGAGCGCCGGCGCCTCTTCTAGCCCGAGCAGAAAACTCAGCGGCTCGTGTGCAAACCGCCGCTGCTGCGCCATCACCGACAGCGGCTTGGATGCGATTACCCGTTCCGTCACGATATGCAAGATTGCCGCCGCCTGCTGCGGCGGAAGCGACGAGAGCACCGCCTCATAAATGCCCAATTGCTTGAGCACCGTCAGGACCACAAAGGCCGGCCCCACGACCACCGAGCCCGAATACCCGATTCCCCGAACCGGTACGTACTCCTCCAACACGCTTGCGTCGCCGCGCTTGAGGCCCTCCTCCACCAGCTTCACAATGTACGGGGGGAGCTTCGCCAGACTTACGATCGTCTTGTTGCGTGACGTGCCCTGCTCATCCCGATACGAGGTCACAACCAGCGGCGTCGTGTATACCGTGTCTCTATAGCGACTCTTGGCGTAGGCAACTCTCAGCTTCATACCAATAGATTAGCACATATGTTGACAAAAGTCAAGCGCTATTTCACATATTCACTAGCGACACTCCCGCGAACACAACACATCCATAACTGTTGTCATTGGAAAGCCTTACCCCCAAGCCCCGCAAAAAACACCTCAAGACTTACTCAACTTCCG
>JAKPPK010000239.1 GCA_029547385.1 Candidatus Latescibacterota bacterium | reverse complement strand
GAGGACCGTCTCGCCTGCGTATTCCCGAACCTGATTGACGATCCATTTCTGGGGCTGTGCCTCTTCTACTCGTTTGGTTCCTCCGACAATGCCCGCCCGCGCCCGGGGTATGCAAGGTTGGTGCGCGCGGAAAGCGGTGATGTGGTGTGGGAAGTGCGCAGCCGTTCCCATCATGCGGGAAACGGGTCGTGCATCGCTGCGGATCTGGACGGCGACGGAAGGCCGAAAATCGCGTGGTGGGATTCCGCCAACGTCTTCTGTTCCGATCTGCGGACCGGTGATCTGCGGTGGGAGTATTCCGATCGCGTCCAGATCTGCCACGGCAGACCCGCACTTGCGCACTTGAGAGGAATCCCCGCCATCATCGTGGGAACCGAGTACAGCAATCCGGACGGCACTTCCTCCATTCTCGCGCTCGACGGATCGGGCAACGTCCTCTGGCGGAAGGACGGATTCCCTGAAGACCTGGGGTCCACGCCGGTCATCCTCGCGGATATCGACCACGATGGCAGGGATGAGTTCGTCATCGCAGGCCTTGACCTCGTACATCGCGACAACAGGGAAACATCCTCCCTGTGGTGTTTCCGGGATGATGGTGAACTGGTGTACAGCGCCCCGTGCGGGTGTGGCGGGTTAGCCGTCGCCAGAGTGCGAGGAGAGTTGCTCGCCGCAGGTATCACCAATACGCGTGACGGTGGGAATAACGGCGCGCAGGAGGTTCGACTGTTCTCCCTTGCTACCGGAGTGCTGAGGCACTCCGACCCCTTACCGCGCGCATACCTTGACGCACAAAATCCCGTTGCCGCCGATCTCGACGGAGACGGCCTGCCGGATTTCCTGCTCACCACTGGCAACCCGAGCGGGTACGGCAACCGCCCGGCCATCCGGCCGTACGCGGACGTGTATGTCGTCCGTGCCGATGGCGCAACGCTCTGGACGGAAACCTTTCCGGACTACATTCATCAACCCTTTGTGAGCGACGTCGACGGTGACGGCAGGAATGAAATGCTTCTCCCGTGCGGCGACGGATCGCTGTACTGCATCCGCACCCCGGGGATCGCCACCGGGTCGGTCTGGCCGTGCACGGGCCGGAGCTATTCCCGCTGGTACGGCGCAACATGAGGCTATGATGTCGGGTGGAACACCACGTTCGGGACCTCCCATTCGCTCCGGCACCACTTCCGCAAACCAGCGTACAAGGTGTGGGAACGCTGTCGGAGCGCTTTGAGGAGAGCTCCGTGCCAGATCTGTGACAGGGGATTCTTGCCCGTTCAGAATGCGGGTGCGTCGAGAACAAAACCCGAATCTGAAACGCCTCGGTACGGAATTTCTTTTGTTTCGGTACGGAGGGGGTAGACAGACAGGAAAAAAAACCATACATTGAACGGTTGAGGAACACGTGGCTAAGGAATGGAGCGCGCGAGCACTGTGCATCGTTCCGGATGCTCAAAAGTTTCCTCCGTCTTGTCCCCCTCTACGTGTTGCTTCGAGGGGCGCGGATCGGTGGGCCTATTACCAGCGGGGCAAAGCGCATGGATGCACCACAGAAGAAATCGAACCCTCCGGCTCCGCGCGTCGGGCCGGGCCGGGCGGACGGCGTGAGGCTTCCGGAATTCCTGCAGAAACAGGTGGATGCGATTGATGAAACGGCGATTCTCAACGAGCTGATCGCCGCCATCTCGCCCGAACTGCTGGACCTTGAACCCCGGACGGAAACGGTTCCTGCACCTGCCGCCGCACCGGCACCTCCGCCAGCCCCTGCGCCCCGGGAAAAACAGCAGCCTTCCCCGCCCAGGGAGCAGAAGGAAGAGGTTGAAGAGCCGACCGCAAAATCGACCACGCCTTTGAAAGGCCTCCAAATAAGGCCAGAGGAGGTGGAGGAGGCGATTTCCTCCATCCTCGGCCCGACTGAACCGCAGGCCAAAGTGGAAAAAGAGAAACCCGCGGAAAAGAAGGAAGCTCCACCTCCGCCGAAGGCCGAGCCAGCGCCGACTCCTCCACCAGAACCAGCCGCGGCGAAAGCGGGCCCGAAAGTAGTTGCCCCGCCTATCAAGCCGCCTGCGAAACAGGAATTCGACTCGGTAGACGACGCGCTGTCGGCGCTCTGGGGCAAAGGTGAGGAAGAGGCAAGCACCGCCGCGGAACCCGTTGCCGAAGCGCCGGCTGCCGCACCCGCCGCGACTCCTCCGCCTCCTCCGGTGTCTGAGCCAGCGCCTCCCGCGCCTTCTCCGCCTGCCGTGGAAAAGGCTCCGACCGAGCCCGCCAAGGTTCCCGCGGTGGAGGGCGGAGAGATCCCCCCCGCATTGGTTCCGGGCCTCGCGCGGATGGCGGCGACACATTACCTCAACCTCCTCGGGACAGTTCTTCCGAGCGGGGCGGCACCTCCTCCTGCTGCGGAAAAGGCTCCGCCGGAGCCATCGGCTGCTCCACCGCCTGCGGGAACACCCCCGACCGAGGAGAAACCGTTTGCCGGCCTGCAGGAAGCCGATGTCACGGCGGATTTGCTGGCGGATTTCATAGTCGAGGAACGAGAGGGTGCGGGCGAAGAGCAGAAGGAAGCCGAACCTGCTTCGCTGGAGGAAGTGGTCTCCTCCGCCATACTCGAGCCTCCTGTTGTTGAGGAAAAAGCGGAGGAACCTGTCCCCGTCGGCCAACCCGAAGCCACCGCAGCCGGTGAAGAGGGTGAGGAAGGAAAGCCCGCGCCATGGACAGGCCCCATCGCCGACATCGGTGGCGACGACGTCATCGCGGAGATGGCGAAAGAGCACCGGAGAAAGAAGCTTATCGGGTGGGTAATCGTTGCATTCATCGCGGTGGCGTTTGCCTCCTTCTTCTTCGGTCCGAAACTGAAGGAATTGATCTCCGGCCTCTCGACCGGTACGACCGGATCGCCTGCGGCCGTCACTCCGGCACCGACTCCGCAACCGGCACCCGCCGCGGATAGTGTCGCCCAACCCGCTCCGCCACCGGCGCCGGCACCAGCTGCGGAGGCAACGACTCCGGCGCCTCCGCCGGCAGTGGCTGCCCCTGCGCCGGCACCAGCACCTCCCGCGCCACGACCCACCGGCGGCGCGCCCCAACTACCCACCAGCCCCGGGGGACGGTTCACGGTCCATGTGGAATCCCTCCCGACTCTCGGTGAAGCCAATGCCGCGAAATCGAAATGGCAGCGGAGAGGGTACGAGGCGCTCGTGTGGCCGTTCACGAAAAACGACGGTTCACAGTGGTATCGCGTCGGCGTCGGGCGCTTTGCCACCAAGGCAGACGGCCAGACGGCAAAAAGCGCTTTGGAATCCGCGTTTCCCGAGATAGACTGGTCACAGGTTACCCAGATTCCCGAAGGAGCCAACTGATGCCGGCAGCGTTATTCGACCGACTGAATGATCTTCAGGCGGCAATCGAGGCGGAGAACTGGGCCGATTTTGATGCCGTTCTGAAGTCCTGGTCTGCGGAAGAGCCAGAGAACGCCTGGGTCAGCGCGGGCCTTACGCTGGCGAAAGTGCTCCGCGGAGATGAGGTGCCCGACACGGAAGCATCCCTTCAAGCCATAAACGGACGGCTTGCCGGTATGACTGGCTTGCTTGCAGCCGTTCGTGCGGGTGACAAGGTGGAAGCCAGAAAACGAGCGCTGGCGGAACTGGCAGCGGGCAACGCCGACCAATCGCTCGTAGAAACACTCAAATGGGCGGATGAGGCGGCATCGGATGCCACCCGGTACTTGTTTGCGACACCCGGGCTTGTTGCCGGATGCGTGATGGCAGGTGGGCAGCCTGTGTCGATGACGGCACGCGGTTCCCGAATGTCAGCGGATTCGCTGGGCACGAAATCTGAGGCCATCTGGGAACTGGCAATCAAGATGAACCAGTTCATTGATCTCGGCGACCTGACGGGTATTCGTGTGTTCGGAGAAGACGGAGGATGGACGCTCGGCGCTGCCTATGCGGACGACTTGCGTCTGGTTGCAGGTCTGGTGGAAACTGCATCCAACATGGACGAACTGGCGGCCCGCACCCGCTTGCTCGTCGCCGCGCTGGAGGGACCGGGCAATGAGTGAACAGGTACTGGAAATCGTCACTCCTCTCGCGGAACGCCCGGACGTCGTGCGTGTTGTTGTGTCTGACCGGGAAGGCCTGCTGATCGGCGCATTGAAGGGCAAGGCGGCGTCAGGTTCCATGCGTGACGAGGAGACCACCGATGAGCAATGGAGCGCATTTGTCGCCCAGTTCGTCACCGATGCAGGGGCGCAACTGAGGAACATCACGCTGCACCACCCCACGGACATGGTTGTTCATGGCACGCGGGATTCCCTCGTCATCACGTGGCTTCATGTCGGATGGCTGATCACCCGTGTCAGCCCGGTTGCGGACTGGGGCGACCTCTTTGCAACCGTGCGTGCAGTCCAGCAGCAATTCGACAAAGTGACCGGCGAGTCGGCTTGACACACATTCAGGTTTCGTGGGAGGGTGATTCATGGCAACGATCAATTACGGCTACCGGGAAATCAACTGCAAAATCGTCTATTACGGTCCCGGTATGAGTGGCAAAACCACGAATCTGGAGACAATACACAAAAAGGTCCCCCCGACGAACAGAGGGAAGCTGACGAGCCTCGCGACAAAAACGGACCGGACATTGTTCTTTGACTTGTTACCACTCGATCTGGGAACGATCAAAGGTTTCAAGGTGAAGTTCCAGCTTTACACAGTCCCCGGGCAGGTGTATTACAACGCCACGCGAAAGCTTGTACTGCGTGGTGCCGACGGCGTCGTGTTTGTCGCGGACAGCCAGAAGGATCGGTACGACGACAACGTGGAAAGTCTGGAAAACCTCCGGGAGAATCTCAAGGAACACGGTATGGACCTCGATGCCATGCCGTTTGTGATTGGCTGGAACAAACGGGATCTGCCTGACGTGATGTCGGTGGAGGAACTGAACGCCAAGATGAATCCAAGGGGCGTCCCGAACTTCGAAATGGAAGCGCTGACGGGGCGCGGAGTGTTCGAAGCATTGAGGGCGGTTACGCGTATGGTTCTGGAAAAGCTCGAAAAAGAGGGCACGCGATAACCCGGCGCGGTCACTGCTCATCCACCCATCGCCGCAGATGGAGCATAGACGATGAACAAACAGGGAGGCTCTCTCTCCGCGGAGCAAATGCAGACCATTGAGAGTGTTCTGGCGGGTTACGTGAAAGACGCCGGAATCAGGACGGTGCTGCTTGTGGACCCGGATGGACACCTCGTATGCCAGTCTGGTGCCATGGATACGATAGATCCCGTATCGTTCGGCGCGCTGGTGTCGGCCAACTTCGCTTCGACTCAACAAATCGCCGGCCAGATGGGTGAAAAAGAGTTCAATGCGTTCTACATACAGGGCAAGGAGAAGGACCTGTACGTAAGCGCGGTGGAAGACAAGGCTATACTCGTCTCGATTTTTGCGCGCGGCACAACCGTTGGAATGGTGAAGATTTTCGCGGAAAAAACGGTGAAGGAGATCTCGGCGAATCTCGTCCCCGGCGAAGGGGGTGATCAGAAGGGTTTGAGCGTCGGGGGCGGGTTTGCCGATTCCGCGCTGGCAGAACTCGACAAGGTGCTGGGGGGTATCTGAGCGTGCAACTCCGCGTGTGTGGCGCAACTGCGCCGTAGAGAGGTTGATCATGGAAATCCCATCTTCAGAACAGGCGCGCGAAGCCATCAAACTGGCAGTTGGAAGGGCGACGGAGCGTTACGTCGCGCAGATAGCGCCTGAAGGGGAAACCATCAAGTTTCCCGAATTGCTTGGCAAAGCACTGCCCACAATGGCGCTGCGGGTTCTTCGCTCTGTGGAGGACAGCTTCTGGCGAAAAGAACTGGAACGCCGGAAAAACGACCAGCGCTTCGACTATGCCGACCCTGCTCTCCAGACCGCCGTGGCAACCTGGGATGCAGCCCTGCGGAAATGCATGGTGCTTTCGCGCAAGGAGTTGCACCAGTTGATCAACCGGGCGCTGTCTCTGCAGATGGAATCTTTGGTTTCACCGATTGATAGCCTGAAAGCCAATTACTTCGTCCGGCAGGAAAAAGTTGCCGCAAAGAGCGCCGTCGTGCTTGCCAGCCACCTCGGTCTCGAAGAGCGCTACGTCCGCGCGCTCTCGTTGATGGCACAGGATGACGAAAAAAGGCTTCTCTCCGCGGATACGGTTCAAAGGGTATTCCGCGATGTGGACGCCAAGGAGTTCCAGGGTTCGAAGGACCGCGCTGCGGTGTCGGTCCTCAGCAACGCGCTGCTGGTTCTTGGCATCCGCGCAGAAGACGAACTCGGTGAAGCTCCGGTGGACCTGGCACTTGCGGTGATGGTTCTGCGGGGCACGCCGGAAGGAACGGCCAAAGTCGCGGAGCTGTGCGAGGGCCGCGCTCTTGTCGACATGCTCGACGTGGACTCGCTGTTCATGCCGGAGCAAGCCGCCGTCACCGAGGACGAATCGCACGAAGAAGCGCAGGCGTTTCTCGATGATCTGGGAATTGACCAGGATGCTGTGGAAGCTGGGGGAGCGGAGCTCGAAACCGGCGGCGTTCGTTTCGTCCTCACGGAAGAGGAAAAAAGAGCGTACATCAGTCGCGCGGTGGGGCGGCATACGCATCTCATCGAGCCGATCATGAAGGCCACCGAAGCCGCCCTGACATGGGAAGAAGTGGACCGTGCCATCAACGACCTCGTTCCGGATGACGACCGCGATGAAGACCTGAGCGCACGGTTCAGGGAACGGCTGGGTCGTCGCTGAGAGGGATCTGGTGGCTTTGCGTGAGCACATTGCGGGTGGGCTGGCTTCCCGGGTGGGGCGCCAGCCCTTTTTCGCGTCGAAAGGCGAACAAAAAGCATGCATTCTCTGGAAAAACTGATCGAATCGCGACAGGCTCAGGTGGGGATCGTCGGGCTCGGGTACGTTGGCTTGCCGCTGGCAGTTGAGTTTGCGGGGGCGGGCCTCCGCGTGATCGGGTTCGATATGCAACCCGCCAAGGTGGATTCCGTCAACAACGGTGTATCCTACATCGGCGACGTGCCGGACGAACGCCTCGTGCCCCTTACGAAGAGCGGGCGCCTCCGCGCGACCAACAACCTGTCTGATCTGGGTCAGTGCGACGCGATATGCATCTGCGTTCCTACGCCGCTGGACAAAAACAAGACACCTGATATCTCGTACGTCGCCAGCACCGCCGACGCAATCGCGCAAAACCTGCGAGACGGTCAGCTTATCGTTCTCGAGAGCACTACCTATCCCGGAACGACGGAGGAGATCATTCTTCCTCGTCTGACAGCGACCGGCCGCATCGTGGGAAAGGATTTCTACCTCGCCTTCTCCCCGGAACGGATTGACCCCGGCCGGAAAGACTTCACGACCGCCAACACGCCGAAAGTGGTCGGAGGTGTCACCCCACAGTGTACCGAGCTTGCCGCGGCGCTTTACAGCACCTTCAATCCCCGGGTACACAGGGTCAGCTCGCCGCGTGTCGCGGAGATGGAAAAGTTGCTGGAGAACATCTTCCGCCTCGTCAACGTGTCAATGATCAACGAAATGGCGCTCCTTGCCGACAGGCTTGGAGTGGACATCTGGGAAGTCATCGAAGCCGCAAGCACCAAGCCTTACGGGTTCATGCCGTTTTACCCGGGACCCGGTCTGGGAGGCCACTGCATACCAATTGACCCGTTCTATCTTTCGTGGAAAGCGAAAGAGGTGAATTTCTCGCCGCGCTTCATCGAACTCGCCGGCGAAATCAATGACATGATGCCCCACTATGTCACCACAAAAGTGATCGTGGCGCTGAACCGGCAGAAGAAATGCGTGAACGGGTCCAAAATCCTCGTTCTCGGTGTTTCCTACAAAAAGGACGTGGAAGACGTTCGCGAAGCTCCCGCAGTGCGCATTATCCGGGAGCTCTGGAGGAAGTTCGCTCTTGTCACGTACTGCGATCCCCACGTCCGCTCACTTTCCATCGACGGAAAACCCGTCGAACGCGTTGAATTGACCGACGAGGCTCTCCGGGAAGCGGACTGCGTACTCATTCTCACCGACCACACTGCGTTTGATTTTGATCGCGTCGCCGAAAAGAGCAGGCTGATTGTGGATACGCGCAACGCCATCACGCGCCGCGACCTCTCCCATGTGTATCACCTGTAGGTGCACGGAGGACAGAAAGATGGCCAAACAGGATATCCAGTTCACGGCGTACCTGTCGCAAAGCCTCGAAGTGCTTTCACGTGGAGGTGCCCTTCTCGTCTCCACCGGAAAAAACGGGCGCCCGAACGTTATGACTATCGGGTGGGGAACGGTCGGGTGGATCTGGGGGAAGCCCATTTTTTGCGTGCTCGTCCGCCCGTCACGTTACACGCACGAATGCCTCGAGGCGACCCCCGAGTTCACGGTGAACATCCCGCCGCGAAGCCTTGCCGGTGCGGTTGCATACTGCGGCAAAGTCTCCGGACGTGACGAAGACAAATTCGCCGCACAGAACCTGACAGCAACACCGGGTCGCCGCGTTGCCCCACCGATTGTCGAAGAATGCGTGATCCATTACGAGTGCCGCGTAGTAGAGAAAAACAACGTGATTCAGGAGACGCTTTCGGCTGAAATTGACCGGTCAGCCTACCGCAGTGGCGATTATCACACCCTGTATTTCGGGGAAATCGTGGCTGTGTATGCGGACGCGGATGCCCTGGCGAAACTGGCGTGACAAACTGACGGCGCGGTTGATCGGTTGTGTGGGCAATAATGGAAGGGGCGCGGCTGCACCGCGCCCCTTCGTCATTGGAACAGGAATGCGTCTACTTCCGGTTGAACCTCACCCGGAGTTCCGTCTTGCCCTCAGGCACGTTGTACCGCAGGAGAAGCAGCTCCTGTGAAAGGATTCTGGACGCCATGAGATCCGTTCCCGTCGGCTCAGAGACAGATTCCGCGAACAGATAGGGCCCGAAGTCCTCCCAGATCGTGATGCCGAAGGGCATGGCTTTCAGTGCCTCGACGGTGAGGTGCAGCTCCATTCCGTAAGGTGATCGCGTGTGCGACCGGAGCCGCACCCGCGGGATATCCACCTCCTCAAAGTATCGCCTGGCAGTCGTTTCCCTGTCGGCGTAGTTCCTGAGGCACACCGGTTCGAATTTGCCGTCCACGAACATCATCTGGCATTCCGAATCGTAGAACAGGAACGTCTTTGGCCACGGGCCCCGCGGAGTACCTCGCGAGTAATCAAGGTTGTACGGAGGAGCCGGCGTGTCTTCCCAGAGCATGTAACTCGGCTCTGTGAAATCGTTCCGCTCCCGGTACACGTCAGCCGCTTCGGAAAGAGTGGCCGTCCTGATGTGTGCATGTCCGACAACGTAATCCGCGAGTTCGTCCAGCATCTCTTCTGCTTCCCGGCAATCCTCTTCCGAGTAACAGCGGAATTCCGGCATCATCTCGTGGGCTTCCTGATGAACCTGGTACAGGACGAGATCGTTGTACCGCAGGTTCCGATAGTAGTTGTCGAACATGCCCTTGAGGTATTCGATATCCCGCCAGAGGCACATGCCGGCGCGCGCGACATCGTTTACATCCGTGCTGTAGATGCACGGATTACCTGAATGGTACGCCTTGAGCAAATCACGCGCGGTCCATTCCATGCCGATCAGCCCTTTCGAGCGTGTGTTCGGAGCGGTCCGGAACGCCGGATCGAGGTAGTAAAAGCCCCAGGGGCAGCCACGGTCCGTGATGTCATCCACCTCGATCTGCTCCCAGCAGAATCCCCACAGCCCGATGAACCCGGCTGCTTCGAGCGATTCCAGCGATTCCCTGCTTCGCACGTGGTTCCCCGCAATATCGGCGCGTGTCCACGGGAGGATCTTCTGCATCCTCTGTCGGGCCGCCCGCGCCTGGGCCACAAGTTCCGGTGCCCCACCCTTGAAATGGGGGACCATCACCGCAATGTCATCGCCAAACCGATCGTGCCATTCGGTCAAGTCGCTTTTCAACGCCTCGGCCGAATCGTGGTTTACAAGCCAGGTGATCTTCACGCCATACGGATGAAGCGTGTCCGCGAGCCGCTTCATACCTTTCAGCGGCGTAAGACTCCCCTCAATCCGCGTGGCGTACGAGGCGAACGTGAACAGCATCTCGGCCATGTGAAATGTGCCTTTCGTAATGCAGAGTGCGTGGAACGTTATTTCAACACGATCGTTTTCTTTTTGCTTGCAGATTCCGTCGCCGCGAGCGTGACTTTCAGCGTCTTCAACGCATCACGATAGTCGGAGCGGATAGCCGAGCGATCCCCGGTTTTCACGGCGTTGAGGAACGTCGCGTCAATGTCACCGGCTTTGAAGGACTCAACGGCAGGAAGCGTGACGGAATCCGGCGCAACCGTGAGTTCATCAATCTTCCAGTGCAATCGGGCGCGGTCCACCATGATATCAAGCCCGATGTTCCATTCGCCGACCAGGCAACAGGTGGTCAGCGTGCCAATCGCCCCGTTTGCGAATCCAAATCGGACGCTGTACGTGTCCGGAATCGTGATGCCATCGTTCTTGCCGTGCACGCGTTGCTCCATGCGGGCGTCTACCTCAACAATTTCTCCGCCGAGGTCGCGCATGAGGTCAACGATGTGGGTCGCCTGCTCCACGACCTGCCCTCCCGATTTCTCCATGTAGGGCCACCACGCGCCACGAATCATTTCGCTCCAATAGTACCCGACGATCATCCCGAGCGTTTTCTTGTCAAGGAACGCCTTGGCCTGCTGGATGCTCGACATGTACCGAAGCTGATACCCGACACAGGTAATCAGGTTCTTCTTTTCCACTGCGTCGAGGATCTTCTCGCCGAGTTTCGCGGACAGCGCAATCGGTTTCTCCACAAGGAACGGAAGGCCCTTCTTGATCACGGCCTTTTCCACTTCTCCGTGGGCGAACGGCGGCAGCACGATATACACGGCGTCGAGTTTCTTGCGCAGCATCGCCCGGAAATCCGTGTACGCCGCCGCGTGGTATTCCTTGGCCGCCGATTGTGCACGCTGCTCGTCTACATCGCATATCGCGGCGATCTTCACATCACTGAGCCTGGCGACGCCTTTCATATGGCTCTGCGCCATTCCGCCCGCGCCGATGAACCCTACCTGAAGCCCCTTTGTTGCCATGCGATGATCTCCTTAGAATCTGGGTATGAAACCTGGATCTGTCCCGGAAGCCACAGGCTCCGTTCGTCTTCGAGTTACCCGCCGATCGCTACTGCAAACACGTGTCGACTGCCGAGCCCGGTTCGTTGCGGCTGATACGCATAATCCACACGAAATCCGCGGTGCAGAAATCCGAGTCCGCCGGAAAATCCCGCAGTATTCAGATTCTTCGTCAATCCGTTTTCGTACCCCGCCCGTGCAAAAAGCAAGTTCCCGAACATTGCCTGCGTTCCCAGATGAAAGGTCGCGTACCAGTCCGGCGCATAGCGGAAATCCCCAACCAGGCGAAACGGGACATCGCGGATGTGTCGGTCGTACGCCGCGCCTGCCTGGATATCCCACGGAAGCGGAGTTCTCTCGTATTTCATTCTTGATGAGAAACCGAAATTGCGGGCAGCCGCGCCAAGGATCAGGTCCCCGGCGCGCCGCTGCATACCAACGCTCGCGCACATGGCGGAAGACTCCGCCGTGAAGATCTTTTCATACGCGTAAGTGACACTTCCGCCTACATCTGCCAGAGTCGTCGCGCGGGCGTAGCCGATCGTCAGCGCGGCGTCATACACGCCGTACGTGCCAAGCGGTGCGGGGGTCGGAAGGCCGATCAAACCACCGCCCGTGTCCGCAGTGCGAAGCGGGATGTCTCCCGAGGACTGAGTCCGGAATGAGGCGGCGATGACACCGCCAAATCGCCGTATGGCCGCGCCGGCGAACTCGTGACGAATTGTGGATAGCCATTCCGTATGAGATACGACGGCGGAAACCGTTCCAACACCGGCCAATCCTGCCGGGTTGCCCGCAAGTGCGGTCGCCCCGCCGCGTTCCGTGACGAATGCCCTTCCCAGAGCCATCGCTGAGGCATCCGGGTTCATCTGGAGGAACTTGTAGCCAGTACTGCCGACCTCGATTGCCCGAGCGGCTTGTGTCAACGGCGCGAGCATACACCCTGCCGCCGCCAACACCGTGAGTCCATGAAATCGATTGTTCAAAGCTCGAATGCCATCCCCAGAGAATGCGCCGCCCCGAGAGCTTCGTTGAGCACCGAGTAATCAAAATGCACTCTGTTATCCCCGAACGTGGTAGATAACCCTATCCCACCGGCGAAAGCGGCCTTTCTGCAGGATTCGGCGATGCCGACCCACCGGTACCCCGCCCGCACCCGCAGATACTGGCTGACGACGACGGAGGTGCCAACGTGAAGATAATCGCCTTCGCTTCCCACATGCTCGAAATCTGCCGCCAGCGTGGTGCCCAGCCGTGCAACGGCGTACGACACGCCCCCTGACAGCGTAACCGGGAACGTATCCTCGCTCCTGAGCTGTCCCACGTCCGTTTCCGTCGTCCACACCGTGGTGCCGAGAAGATCGCGGGCGCAAACCCCGATGGAGAAGCCGGGAAGCGGCCGGGCGAGAGCGCCCACGTTGAACGACCATCCCGCCGATTGCTGCTTGTTGAGACTCACCCGATGCCATTTCGCAGAAACACCTGCGGCAATGGGGCCGAATTTGCTCGCAAAGGTGGCCGCGACCGTATTGCTGCTGTTATCAAGCGGACCCGTGGAGTTGCCGCTCAGGTCATACCCGATAAGATCGCTCACCCCGCTGTTCACCCAGCTCACGCTGAATCCGGCCTGCGGGTCGATCTGCCGCGAAAAACCGATGAAATTGATTGTCCGATCAAAGGCCAGCGCGGAATGGGATGCCGCGATTCGGCCTCTCCCCGCAAACGCGGCTCCCGCTGGATTTACGAGAATGCTGGCCGGGTCATACGCAAGGCTGACCACGGCGCCGCCCACCCCCAGCACGTTGGAACCAATGCCATACCGGTAGAGCGGGTTGGCGTACCCGCCCGATGCGCGCGTCGTTCCACTGCAAAAGGCCAGCACGGCGAAGGCAAGCAGGAATCGGGCCGTCTTCAATTGAACACCATCATCTTTCCCCGTGCGGTGTGGCCGGTTGAGGTGGTGATCACGTAGAGGTAGACACCGTTCGCCACCACGCGTCCCCCGTCAGAACGGCCATCCCATTCGACCGTCTGATTGCCGGGTGGAA